>DAIEQT010000489.1 GCA_027347545.1 Ignavibacteria bacterium
CTTCTTACCGCTCAACTCTGTACTTACTTGCTTATAATGTTCTTCGAGCTCAGCCTTTTTCAAATTTATTTGGTCGGGCAGCGTTAAATATTTTAGACTATGCTGTTCTGCAACAGAGCGGTAGAGAAAAATGTAATCCACTTCACCGGCTTCCAGCAATGCAAGCAAATCAACCTCTTTAGGACGAATGTATTCATTGTCCTTGCTTAATATTTTTTTTGAGATGTCTTTTTTGTAATATAAATCTGCAAGCTTCAGCGAAAGAACAGTTCTGTACCCACAAGGATCTGCATTTGGATCAGCTCTACCAATGTTAACTTTTTCATCAAGCAGAATTTCAAAACAGTTTTTTGGATTAATCTCTTTTGCTCTTCTCGATTTTGATGTATAAGTAATCGTCATTTCGTTAGTTGCAAACTTCAAATTCCAATTAGCAAAACGCGGAATCAACATTTGATCAATCACCAGATAGTCAGCCGAAGCAAAAACATCACATGGTTTTTTAAGCTCGGAAATCTTTCGCGCGCACTCACGGCTTCCGGCAATTTCTTTCAATACTTCTACACCCGGATTCTCTTTCTCAAATCCATCAATTATTTTTTCGAATGGAACCGTTAAGCTGCCGGCGTGAAAAACTATTAATTGATTATTTGGCTGCGCTTTGAGGCTATTTGCAACAACAAGCCCTAACAACAGAATTAAAAAGAAAATTCTATTTATTAGCTTCATCATAAACACCTTTAATGTTCTTCAGTTTAGTATTCCTCATTTCTTCTTCTATCTGGTTTTGAATTTTTGCGTAAAAATCATAAAAATAGTTGTTATAGCCATTCATTTCAGAGTCTTTGGCTTTGCTGGCATCGGCAACATCAAAATCCATAATCTTTCTGTCTTCCAGCGCAGAATATATTTCGAACAAACTCAGTTCTGTAAAGTCTTGAAGTAGATAGAACCCACCGCCAGCACCTTTGCTGCTTCCTACAATCTCTGCTTTCAGCAGTGAAGACATTATTTGCCTAAGCTTGGAAGCATTCACTCCAATTGCCTCTGCAATCTCGTTACTCCTCTGCGGATCCGGAAAAACCTTGGCTAAATGGCATAGCGCCTTAACAGCAGTTGAAAGTTTTACAGAAGATGACATAGACCTCTTTTTTGTTACAGTAAGTGTAACAATTAAGTGTTTTCGATGCAATCTCTCAATTATAAATTAATCTTTGAATAAAAAGCACCTTTTGGTTTGATTTTATTGATTGCTATATTTTCACACATTTTTTTGTCGCAATTGTAAAACGAAAAGACTAACGGAGACTTTGTATGAACGTTGCAGAAGTAGCTGAAGCCCGCAAAACATTAACAGAATTTCGGTATGAAATTACACCTCTGGATAGAGGGTATACTGATAAATCGTTGCACATTGATGTCGGATCAAAAGAAATTACTATTAAAGATATTCCCACTTTAGTAAAGGAAAAATTTATCGGAGGTAAGGGATACGGCCTAAAATTCTTGTGGGATGCGACTACGCCGGATACAAAGTGGAACGATCCTGAAAATGAGATTGTAATTTCCGGCGGACCAATTTGCGGTATCACTCAATACTCCGGAACTGGAAAATCTTTAGTAGTCACTATCTCACCGCAAACTGATTCCGCTATGGATAGCAACGTTGGTGGTTGGTTCGGGCCTTTCTTAAAAATCTGTGGCTTCGATGCAATCGAACTTCAAGGAATTGCAGAGAAAGAAGTAATTGTAATTATTGATGGACGCAATGGCGGAACTATTCGTATTGAAGAAGCCCCGGCAGATCCAATTGACAGCCACGAACTATCCGAGTTACTTACAGAGATGTATTGCCCAAACGAATCAGACAAAATGAAAATTGCTGTTGTTTCATCCGGAACCGCCGCTGATCATTCATTAATCGGAATGTTGAACTTTAGTTTCTATGATAAGAAGAAACAGCGTGTTCGTTTAAAACAAGCCGGACGCGGTGGCATCGGAACTGTATTCCGCAAGAAAAATATTAAAGCTCTTGTTGCTCTTGTTCCAAAAGTTGAAGGGGACATGAATAAAGTAGTTGATATGAAAGCCATCATGGAACGAGGACAACGTTTCAACAAAGAAATAAAAGAGCTTGATGACAAACAATGCGAAATGAGAACAAAAGGAACTGCTCACTTAGTTGAGATTATGAACGATTATGATTTGCTTCCTACACACAATTACAAATATGGAAGCCACAAAGAAGCCTGTAAAATTCATTCCGAAGTTTGGAAAGCAATGTTTGTGCAAGGCACGCCGGACGGCTGCTGGCTAGGCTGCCATATGAGCTGCGCCAAAGGCGTTAACAATTATATTTTACGCACCGGACCATACAAAGGTCAATGTGTAATTGTTGACGGACCAGAATATGAAAACGCTGGCGGGCTTGGTTCTAACTGCGGAATTTTTAATCCGGATTATATTGTTGAAGCAAACTTCTATTGCGATACTTATGGAATTTGTACAATCACGTGG
>DAIEQT010000047.1 GCA_027347545.1 Ignavibacteria bacterium
CACTCCAAACAGGAATTAGAACAATAGATGGAATCTTAACAATTGGCAAAGGTCAAAGAATGGGGATCTTTGCCGGCAGCGGTGTTGGAAAGAGTGTGACGCTGGGTATGATTGCGAGAAACACCAGCGCGGATGTAAACGTGATTACCTTAATTGGCGAACGCGGAAGGGAAGTACGTGAATTCATCGAAAGAGATTTGGGTGACGAAGGCTTGCAAAAATCAGTTGTCGTATGCGCAACAAGCGATAAATCTCCGTTGATAAGAATGAAAGGCGCTTACGTAGCAACAACCATTGCAGAGTACTTCCGCGAGCTTGGAATGGATGTAATGCTGATGATGGATTCCGTTACTCGCTTTGCCATGGCTCAGCGCGAAGTTGGTTTAACAGTTGGCGAGCCGCCAACTACAAAAGGTTATACGCCATCTGTGTTTGCATTGCTGCCAAAACTTTTAGAACGCGCGGGTACTACCGATAAAGGTTCTATCACAGGACTTTACACAGTTCTTGTTGATGGTGATGATATGACTGAGCCGATTGCTGATGCTGTCCGTTCAATATTAGATGGACACATTGTGCTTTCGAGAAAGCTTGCAAACAAAGGGCAATATCCGGCGATTGATACACTGCAAAGCGTAAGCAGAGTTATGTCGGATATTATTGACCGCGATCATTACCAGAGAGCAATGAAGTTTAACGAAATACTTGCTACTTACCGTGAAGCCGAAGATTTAATAAACATTGGCGCGTATGCCAAGGGGAGCAATCCGCAGATTGATCACGCACTTTCAAAAATTACTCACCTGAGAAGTTTTTTAAAGCAAGATGTTTTTGAACGCGCGATGTATGATCAATCAGTGGAAAGGTTAAATCAAATTATTGAAGCCCCGATAGTGTAGGTGTGATATGGCAAAGTATAAGTTCAAATTTCAGTCGATAATGAATGTTAAAGGAATGCTAGAGAAAAAGATTCAAGAAGAAATTTCGCGCATCAATAAAGAGATTGAAGATTTGAGTTTTGAACTAAAGCATATTACAAACGAAAAGAAACGGGTCACTATTCAAATGCTGGAAAAGTCAACTATAGTTTCGAATTTCCAAAGTATGAAGATGTACGGTTCTCATCTTCAACAACAAATGGAAGCAGTTGAAATAAAAATTGAAGTGAGCAGCAAAAAACGCGATGAGAAACAGAAAGAGTTAGTGGAAAGGAAAAAAGAAATAAAGTCAATGGAGATAATCAAAGAAAATGATTATCTGAATTTTTTAAGTGAAGAAAGAAAAAACGAATTGAAAGCGCTTAACGAAGTAGCTTTAAGAAATTTTAACGGGGAACAGTCGTGAAAAATTTAATTATTTATGGAGCAATATTTTTGTTAGCCTTTGGTTTAGTTACAGGGGTGCTTTTCTTTTTGAATACCCAATACAAAAATATTTTTGTTTTTGATTTCAGTACCGAAACACATGAGCCGGCAAAAAAAGATAAAAAACCGTTAGCTGTAGCTAAAGTAGATTTGCTTAAGACTGATTCTACTGCTGTAGTAAAAGATTCCATATCAGTTGCGCCGGATTCGACAGTTAAAACTCAGTCAACAATTAAACCATTAGAAGAAAAACCAAAAACAATTCTTGCCGAATCTAAACCAACTCAGAAAAAACAAGCTGAGCAAGTACCGGTAACAGAAGATCCTATGGTTCCCAAAACAAATTTCAAGCAGACCGCCAGCAAAGATTCGATTTATAAAAGTTGGGTAAA
>DAIEQT010000492.1 GCA_027347545.1 Ignavibacteria bacterium
GACTCTGCCGTTCGAGGCGGGGATTTACGCAGATTTGACCCGCGAAAATCAGCACAATCCACGTCACTTGCGTTCTATTAAAACATAACCTGACTGCATCGTGGAATTGCCCCCGGCGAAAAGCGTAAAATCTCCGGTATCAGCTTCCGCGCTTCTTCTATCTTGCCTTGCGAGAAGTAAATATTTTTCAGATAGATTCTGGCAATCGCGTTCGTTGAATCAGCTTCGGCAGCATCGCGCAAATACTTTTCTGCAATAATGTAATTCCTGGCATGGTAGAAAGTCATTCCCTTTAACGTTTTAACTTCCGGGATTCTCACACTGCATTTCAGAAACATCGCATCAAGCTCATTATTGATTTTACGTATCAAACTTTTGTCGCCCGATTTTATCATGCTCAAGAAAAGGTTGTTAGCTTCTATGTAATGTTTTACAAAGCCGCTTCCGCAATCGGCGGAATCCGAGCGGACATTTTCTAATCTGGTAAATACCGGAAGCAGCTGGTTAAACTCTATAGAATAGAACAACTGCATATAGTAGTTTCTTCTAAATTCTTCTTGAACATAGATTGCGCACTCGGCAAACGCGCTTGGCTTTGCGCCCGCCGGAAAGATTATGTAATCGGGCTTCTCACTTAAAACATAACCAGCATTATAATGGCGTTCTTTCCAAATCACCGGAAGTTCCTCATCAATCCCTTTAACCTCTTTTGGATTGTGAGCAATGTATTCATCAGTTAAACCAACAAGATCAATAACGCGCGCGCCGGAATAAAATGAAAACGCTCCAATGGTTGACACCGCAACACTTGTAGCCTTGATCTTGCTCTTGCCCGCCTTGCCTCCGGCAACGCGAGGCAGGCTCTTGATCTTCTTTTCCCTTAGTGTCTCAGCGTAAATCTTCATCTTAGCAACAAGTCCGGTTTCGTAAGCGCGTTTCTCCATCATCAGCGGCAAATTGCGTGAATAATTTATAACGGAATAGACTAACATGATAATAACCAAACCATACTTTGCAACTTCGCTTAACTTTCCTTTTAGAAATTCTTCAATAAGCTCAGCAGATGAATTAATAAGGAGAATGAAAAGGAGCGGCATGATTGTTAAGAAGAAGCGGTTTACCGGCAAAACATCTCCGCCCATTACAATTATTATTAATGTGTAAACAAGCGTAAGACCTATTAGCACATTCTCTTTAGAGTTGGTCTTAGAACGAAGTAACTGAACCAGAACCGGTATGTAAAAGAAACCGAACAAAAGATATTCTTCCAGGAAACTTAGGTAGTAATTCCAGCCGCGCATAAGAAACTGGGTTGTAAACTCTGTCTTTGCGTAAAATGTATTTGGGAAAGGATAACCGTAGTAAACTAATCTAAAAACTATGTAAGCCAATATTGGCACCGCATACATTATTAAAGAAGTTTTAAGTGAAGAAGCGAAACCGGCTTTAAGTTTTTTGGCTAATTTAAATTCATCAGCTGCTAAAACTGTTACAATGTATTTAACGCCGATAAGTAAACAAAAGAAAAACATTCCCTCCGGACGGAGAAAAGAGTTTAGAACGGAAACAATTACAAAGGCGTTCCGCTTGCCGCGCGTTTCAAAATCTAAAAAGTAATAAACGCTTAGCAGAGTTAGAGAAACAAACAATGGTGTTTCCATTCCGCTTACACTCCAATATATAAAAGGAGTTGTAAAGAGAACCATTGCCGGCGCAGACAAAGCCAGCAAAGAGGAAATGATTGAACCGGCAAAATTCTTGGTGAGTATTTTTTTTGCAAGAAAATAAGTTATTGCCAAAACCGGAATGCCGCAGAGTGTTGAAAGCAACTGTGCTGCTAAAGGCAGATCAAGATTAAGAGCATGAGCAAGAAATGAAACAGCCGAAAGCAATATAACCCATAAAAAATTTGTGTAGCCCTCAACTCTTTCCCCAATATTGAACACTAAACCGTTTCCATCTACAAAGTTTTGAACGTAGCGGAGTGATGTAAAAGCATCATCTTGTATAAATCTTGCTTCCGATGCGAGTTTGTAATACGCAGTTAGCATTAATAGAAAGCCTATTACAATTATTAACCGCGAAGTATTTTTTTTATTTAAGAAGCCGGACATGTACGCCAAAATTGTTACACAAATATATGGAAGCAATTGAGAATGGAGAATGGAGAATGGAGAATGGGAAATGGAAAATGGAAAATTAAAAATGCTACCGATGAAACAGCATATTGATTTGAAGAAATGGATAATTTAAATAAGGAAATGGCAATTTGAAGTGAAGAAATGGAGAATGTAACTCTTGCAATGGCAAATATAAATGTTGCAATGAAGAATGAAATGCTGCAAAACCCGTTTGATGTGATGTAAAGCAAAATATAAGTTCTGTAAAGCCAAAAAAAATCTCGTATTGAGAAAAATTTTGTAGTAATTACCAGTTGAGTTGACGCGAAGCACAATTGAAGCCTTGCAAAACGAAATGTAATTGCTGCAAAAGGGAATTTTTATAGCGAAATGCTCTTTTTGAACGATTTTTGAGGTTTTATACTTGCCTATGGGCTTCTGTTTGCAACTACTGCATATTGGCAAATGCCTATTAACTAACAGTTTTATACTTGGATACTGGATGCTGGTTTCTGGTTGCTGGTTGCTGGTTTCTGGATACTGGATACTGGTTTCTGGATACTGGATACTAGATTCTTGTCTGCTTGGATTTTGAATTTAGGACTTTGCGCTTGTTTCACTATTTGGATTTAGAGCTTTTTACTTGCCTCACCATTGGATTTTGAATTTAGAGCTTTGTGCTTGCTTCACTATTTGGATTTTGGATTTAGAGCTTTGTACTTGCCTCACCATTTGGATTTTGGATTTAGAGCTTTGTACTTGCCTCACCATTTGGATTTTGAATTTAGAGCTTTGTTCTTGCCTCACTATTTGGATTTTGGATTTAGAGCTTTGTTCTTGCCTCACCATTTGGATTTTGAATTTAGGATTTTGCGCTTGTTTCACTATTTGGATTTTGAATTTAGAGCTTTGTTCTTGCCTCACCATTTGGATTTTGGATTTAGAGCTTTGTGCTTGCCTCACCATTTGGATTTTGGATTTAGAGCTTTGTACTTGCTTCACTATTTGGATTTTGGATTTAGAGCTTTGTACTTGCCTCACCATTTGGATTTTGGATTTAGAGCTTTGTGCTTGCTTCTTTTTCTTCACTAAGCTCAGTTGCAAACGACACTGGAGTTCCATACTAAGCTTCATACGGGGGAACAGGAAAAGCAGTTCTGAATTTTTAATTATGAGTTATGAATTACGAAACAGTAAAAACAAATTCGAATAAGATTAAACTGCTGGATCAGGTGCGCATCACTTTACGTACAAATCACTATTCCCAAAAAACAGAAGAGAGCTATACAAGCTGGATAAAGCAGTTTATTCTTTTCAATAACAAAAAACATCCTCTATAATTAGGTCCGGAAGAAATTCAAAAGTTTATAAATTTTTTAGCAACAGAAAATACGTGTCCGCTTCAACACAGAACCAAGCATTGCAAGGAGTACTATATCTTTATAAAAATGTTAAAAAAAAGATTGGCTGGATTGAAAACATTAAACATGCAGCAAGAGTTAAGCATCTGCCTGTAGTATTTTCTAAACGAGAGACAATGAAAATATTTGAACATTTTAAAGGCACTCCCAAATTAGTAGTTTCCCTATTATACGGAAGTGGGCTGCGGTTAGCTGAAAGCTTAAATCTTAGAATTAAGGATATTGATTTTGACTATAAGCAAATAATTGTGCGTGATGGTAAAGGAGAGAAAGACAGGCATTCTATTCTTCCGACTACAATTATTCCAGAATTGAAAAACCACCTGAATAAAGTATATAAGCAGCACAAAAATGATTTAGCCAATGGGAAAGGAGAAACTATACTTCCTTATGCGCTAAAACGAAAATACCCAAATGCCGGTAAAGAATTTGGATGGCAGTATGTTTTCCCTGCTGATAAATTTATCAAAGA
>DAIEQT010000083.1 GCA_027347545.1 Ignavibacteria bacterium
ACAAATTCTTGTACAGCAACAAATCCAACGGCTTAGTTTGGTAAAACGATCCAAACAAGACTGCTCTTATTCTGGACGGAACTAACAAAGTTGAAAGATTTTTCAACGATGTAAATCCAAATGTTCAATTGAAAGATGGTACAGTATCTTTCTATGTAAACATGTCTGTTCTTGAACAATTGAAAGTTTACAATGCCGCTAATGACGGTCTTCAAGTACGCGGTGGTTTTAACGGTTGGAACGGAGACGATAAAGATCGTTCTTGGATGATTCAAGATTTCTTGGCTCCTACAAATTGGTTTTTACCTGTTGGTTTTGTAAAGACAGAGGTTAACTCAAAAAACCAATATAAATTCTTTGTTGCTAAAAAAGATACTGCCGGCTGGCCTGACGGATGGGAAAGACCACTATCACAAGGCGGCGGTAACCGTGAATTTGCATTTGAAGGCAAAGCTAACCAAGAAACAGCATCTGTTTTCTACGATGATGTATATCCTGGTTATGTTAACGCAGCCGCAATATCTATTAAATTCAGTGTAGATATGAAAGATGCTTTTGATCCCACAAAGATTGCTGTTGTAATGAAAGCTGGTGATAAAGTTTACTATATCTCTGAGCAGCCATTATTCTGTAAAGTTATGGGTTGGAGAGATTCTGATAACCAAACTTATGCTGAATTGACAGATGCAAACAACGATAAGATTTATGAAGGCACAGTAACAATGAAAGCCGGCGGATTCAATTCTTTTGAATACCGTTATGGAATTCTTAGAGCTGCTGATAAATCTTGGACAGTTGAAACTGCCGGTTTTGGAAAGAATGCTTACAGAGTTAGATTCGTTGCTCAAACCGGTAAAAACAAGTTCGTTCAACCTTACTCAGCTCCAACTGATAAATGGACAGATAAAGAAGATAAGTCAGATCAAGTTGAAAAATTCCCCAAAGGATATGATCCAACTGGTATCGAAGAACTCAACACAGGAATACCAACAAAGTATTCTTTAGATCAAAACTATCCGAATCCATTTAATCCGGCTACTAAAATTAAGTTCTCTATTCCTGCAGACGAAAATGTTAGCTTAAAAGTTTTCAACGTTCTCGGACAAGAAGTTGCAACACTTGTTAACAAACAAATGAAAGCTGGTTCATATTCATTTGATTGGAACGCATCAAACTTAAGCAGCGGCGTTTACTTCTATAGAATAGAAGCTGGCAGCTTTAACTTAACAAAGAAGATGCTTTTACTGAAGTAATTTAATTTCTGGTGGAAATAAGAAAGCCCCGCCCGAATAATCGGGACGGGGCTTTGCTTTTTAAGCACATAGACATTACTTGTTAGTTAAACCACGAAGCTGCATTTCTAATTCTCTAGCGCCGGGGTAATTTGAATCCTTTTGCAATACTTGAGAAATGACCTGATAACCTTTATTGTATTGCTTATCTAAAGCATAAGCCCCGGCAAGATTGTAAAGAGTTTGTATATCGGTGGCATCGTACTTAACACTTTCTTCCAAATAATTAACAGCAGAAGCAATGCGCTTATTGTTCAAATCTATGTTGCCAAGCCATTTTGTAGCAAATGCGTTCGGCTCAATCATATACCGCTTTTGCAATATTTTATATGCGAGATCAAAATTTGCTTGTTTAAGTAATGATAAGGCTACATTGTCTATATAGTTATAATACTCTGTAATGACAGGGTACTGGTAAATTAAAACGCGCATGTGATTTACTGCTTCTTCATACTTCTTTTCGGCTAACAATTTGTTGGCTAATTTTTCGTGTGCCTCAGGCCAGGTAATTACATCTTCCATAAATTGAAAAGCAAGACTATCAGAAAAATTTGCCGGGTGTAGAAGAGTATGCATTTCAATTTTATTTTTAGGATCAACGAAAGGCCAATCGTTTTTTAGCAGTGCTATTCTATACTTTGCCATCGTAGAATCAATAGAAGAAAAAAGAAATGCCTCGCGTGTTTTGTAATCTTGAGCATCGAAGGCGATAACCGGTTTCGCTTTAGGCAATAAGTTCAACTCTTTCATCTTATCAAAAAATGCGCTCCCCATTAACTGAAATCCTTCAAGAGTTGGGTGAAGGTGGTCGGTCATTAGATTATCGCCTACAATTCCATTGGGGCTTTTTGAGTTGAACACCGAATCTATATCGGCGACTGCAACGCCGTATTCATCTCCGTATTTACGGATAAGAGAGTTAATCTGTTCCGGTGCGCGGAAGCGAAGTGCATCCAAATCTTTTGCCTTACGGTATAGTTCCAAAGCAAGTTTATAATTGCCGCTTGTGTAAGCTTTGTCGGCATCGTTGTAGATAGTATTAGCATCCGGCTTTAAAGAAGATTTTACAGAAATAAACGGCTTCTGGTCTTTGAGATTAAAAGTTAAAGTTCCGAGAATCAAAGGTACGTTGGCATCTTTACACATTTGAATAACATCCCGCATGTTGCCGTCAAACTGATCAATGCCATCGTTGAAACTTTCCGATTCAAGTTCTATGGTTTGCTCTTTAGCCATTCGAGACATCAAAGTTCCAGTTCGTTTCTTCTCTTCGCCACTGAATGACTTTATTACCCATTGAAGAAAATCTTTTACAAGCTGAACAGTCTTAAAGTTGTTAAGTGATAGGTAAAGATTAACCAATGCCCGCGATTTGCCAAGCGATTCCAGCGAGCCAACACCAAGCGCGCCATAATATTCATTATGACCAGTGTAGATAAGTACAACATCCGGCTTTTGTTTTATTACCTCCGGCATAAAGTCTCTAATCGTATAACTGCAAATCGCAGTCATACCAAGATTAACTACTTCTATCTTATTGTTAGGATATGCGAGTTCCAACCGCTTTCGGATATAGCGCGAGAAAGAGCCAAGAGGCATATATGGATAACCAGCAGCGCTGCTTTCACCAAGTACAAATACCCGGAAGGAGTTTTTAGCTTTGGATGAATCGAAAACATCTTCGATTGTTGTCGGCGGATTCTTAACATTAGAAAAATATCTTTTAGCTACATAAGCGTTGATAATTCTTTTGCCGGGGGTAGCTTGTTCCCACATTGATAAATTATCGCCGTAATTAAAAATTCTTAGTCCAACTTCGAGCAAGACGAAAAATAGCAATGGAATCGAAAAGAGAATTATGTAAAAATAGAAAGGTGGTTTCTGGTTCGGCGTTTGCTTTTTTACTTCCGCCGGTGGTGTATTTACTTTACTGGAATTTGCCAAATTAGCTCCTATTAATCGGCTTAAAAATAATCAAATTTGAATAGCATCGGAAGAACCGAGATTGACTTGAGGAGAATGAAAAGTTTAAATTTGCTCTTAATTAGATAAGAAAAAGGTAAATATGAGCAAGCTTTCTACAGTTGGGCAGTTATGGCAATTTTTAAGACAAAGAAAAAAATATTGGCTGATGCCGATTGTTTTTTTCTTAATTCTTCTCGGCGGATTAATAGTTCTAACTAAAGGCTCTGCACTTGCGCCGTTTATCTACGCAATTTTTTAGAAGCAGTACTTAGTATATAGTACAGAGTATTTAGTATTGAGTAGTTAGATTTTTTAACTACTACTTTTCTGTAAGATAGCCGAATTCATTCAATGCGTATTGCGAATCGAACTTAAGTATTTTCTTCGCTGAAACGTAAGAACCAAAAAAACCTAAACCACCGTTAATATTTGTGAGATCGGAAGGATAATCACGTACTGTAAATCCGAAGTCATAAAACAAATTTGTGGAATAGTATTTAGTCAAGTTTTCATCAAACGAAAGAATTTCTACTTCAAGATATGCTAGAGAAAATCTACCTTTTGCTGTGTTGGCTTCAGAAATCTCTTTTAAAGCTTTTGTTAACAACTTTCTCTGAATCTTCAACTCGTTCTGAAAAGAAAGATCATTATAAATTATAGACTCTGTTATGCCGTCGGTAGAATATTTTATTGGAACTGACTTAACATGCCGGGTTTTCTCTCCGTTTAACTCTCTGTAGTAGTAGATAATTTTTACGCGTTTAGCTTTCACAACATCAAGTCCAACTCCATTCCAATAAATAGAAGCAAAGGTTGTATCGCGCCCAAGAAGCGGACCGGGAATGTAAGAAAGCGATTTTGTGTTATCGAAAACTAAGCCGGTTGGAGTAGTTGAAGCGGAGCTAAGCTTATCACCTTTTGGCAATTCGGCATATAACTGAATTTGTTTGCCGAACTGTGGTTTAAAGTTTTTTATGTAATAGTATTTAGCCGGTGTGTTATAAGCTGTGTTAATATTGTTGTTATCAACAGTATCTCTAAGATAAAATTTTTCATTTGAATCAGAATACTTTAGATATATTGTTGCGCCACTAACCGCCGGATCTGTTTTCAATGTTGATGGATCGAAACCTTCAACATCATATAGTTTTGAAAGGTAAGCAATTTGAAAAGTGGTATCGCCGCGTAGAACAAAATTAATGGCATACTTCTCGGGCAGTTCACCCTTAGGCGAAACATTTTCTTCGCAGCTAACAAACAAAACTATTGCAAACAGTAAGAAAAATAGTATGGTGGTTCTTTTCATAACTCAGCCTTTATAGTTCCAGTTAATAGGAATGGAAGCATGTTTACTCTTTTCCCGCTGGTTTGGTCGAAGTAAAAAATGTTCTTTCTGTTATAAGTATTGATTGCGCTAATATCGAAATGGAGATTTACAAAACTTAGATTAACAGTTTTAGATAGAATTAAATCAAGCCGATGATAATCCGGGAGGATAGAAGAGTTCTTCATATCGAAATATCTGACCGGGAAGAGAAGCTGATAAGTTTTGTAGTCATCTAAAAAGTTATCAAGGGAAAGTTTTTGGTAATAGCCAAGCTGTTTTGTAAACGGATGCCCGGAATTGTAAACCCAATTCGCGCTAAACTCAAAATCTGCCGGGAGGTGCAGAGTGAAACTAAGATTCAGATTGTGGCGTGAATCGAAACGGGGAGCGTATTTAATTCCGTTGACTTCTTTGAAAGCCCAATTAATTGAGTAGGATGTTGAAAAATCAAATAGATTTGATCTGTACTTGGTTTGTATCTCGCCGCCGTAAGCTTCCCCTTTGCTTTCAAGCAAATCAGGCTCAGAGAATAAAACTTTCTCTTCATTGTAAGTTGGTGCTGAAATTATGTTTTTGTAATATCCTTCGGTCTCAATTGAGAATGCAGTAGTTAGTTTAATTGTCATCCCAACAATATGATGAACAGCTTTTGATTTCGGCAGTTCATCCGGAATAATTATAACCGGATCAAAAAGTGAAAGCACTTCGCGTTCATCCGAAATTGTAGTAATGTCTTGCTGGTAGATTCCGGAAGCCGCTTTGAAAATTAATTGGGGGATGGGGGAATATGAGACGTTGATTCTTGGCTCAAAGAAATCTCCTTTGGCAGCGGCATTAGCAATATTTAAGCGCGTACCAAGATCAATTCCTACATCGGAGATTTGCAAAAATTTATAACCAAAATAAGCATTAGAGCTTAAGCCGGAATTACCAACATCAGACCGGAAGCCAAACCGGTTTTCGAGAAAGAGTTTTGTCTTAAGATACTTTAGATCAATCCCTAGATTGATTTCGTCTTCGCTGCTCATTGTATATGCAAAATCAGTTGAAAGAGTGAAATCATCAATTTCATTCTCTTTAGGTTTTATTGCACTCTTCTTTTGTGAAATTGAATTGATGTATTGGCTGTACACAATTCCCAAATCCAAAGTAAGCGCGTCTGTTCCAACCGAGAATATTTTTAGCCCAAGAATTTTGTTCGACCAGAGGTAATCGGGATCGGTAGGTTTTGCGAAATTAAGATTGTCTTCGCTGAACAAGCCTTGTAGTGTAAACTTAGAGCCCGCAAAGAATGATGGATGAGAAAAATTCAATTTTAATGAGGCATCGTAAAACTCAACCGGCAATTCGTTTTGATCAACAAACTTTTTAAGAATGTCGTTGGATGTACTTTTTCTTCCGCTGAAATAAAAAGAGCCATTAGGTATTGGACCTTCAATCAGTCCTTTTAGTGAAAGAAGACTCGCGTTGAAGTTTCCGGCAAACCGGTTTTTGTTGCCTTCTTTGGTTACAATCTTTAAGACAGAAGACAAAGCTCTGCCGTAGTTGGAAGGGTAACCTCCCCGGAAAAACTCTACGCTGCTAATAACATCCGGATCAACTACACTAAATAGGCCAATTGCATGGAAAGGATAATAGATCGGCATTCCATCCAGCATGATTAGGTTTTGGTTATTCTCTCCGCCGCGTACATTAAACTTTGCAGAAACGTCTCCGGTTGATTGCACACCGGGTAACGTTACTAAAGAGCGTAGCACATCAGTCTCAACACCTTTCGGTATAGAGTTTAGTTCCTTTGCAGAAATAGTTGTAGTGCTAACGCTCGGTGTGTTCTCTGCTTTTACTAACCGTCCAACAAGCTCAATTTCTTGCAGTTGAATCTTGGAAGGAACGAGAAATATTTCCAAATCAGTTACCTTATCAGCAACTACTTTGGCTGTTACTTGTTTTGAGCTGAATCCAATATATGAAACAATAACAGTGTAACTTTTATTAGCCGGCAATGATGTAAGAACAAAGTATCCTCTGTTATTAGTTGAAGCTCCGGTACCAAGTTCTTTTATCATTACAGTGCTGAAAGGCAGCACTTCTTGTGAAGTTGAATCTCTTACAATTCCGCGAAGTGTTCCTTTTTCTTGAGCAATTGAAACACCTGCGAAAATTAAAAATGAGATGAACAGTAATTGCTTGATTTGTCTCATAATAAACTTATCATCCTATGAAGTGCTTTTTCATTTACAAGAGTTATTGAATTATTTTAGCACCACAAGTTGATACGGTGCAAGCTTAATAGTAAAAATCCCATTCTTAACTTTGTAATTTGAGCCGGAGATTAAATCTTTATAAGAGTTTTTTCCCTTTAAGAAATTTTCTTGATTGACTTCAATAATATTTTCATTCCCATTATTGTTAGCTATAACGTAGAGCTTTGTTCCATTGTATTCTCTGGAATAGCCAAGTGTTTTTTTCTCATTATTAAGTATTGTGAAGCTAATATCGCCAAGAGACAGAGCTTTATTCTCTTTTCTTATTGAAGCCATCTTTCTGTAAAAATTAAATAGATCATCGTCAAACTTAACTTCATCCACTTGTCTTGGTCCATCAAAAGGATGAGTTGCTTCCGGTTCGTATTTAAACTCTGGCCAAACATTTGGCTTTCTTTCATCCGGATCATCACCGCCCCACATTCCTGCTTCATCACCGTTATAAATATGAACGCTTCCAGGCTGTGTAAATTGAAGTGCGACCATAAGTTTTTGTTTCATTTTTTCCGTTGTGTTCGGCTTACGGATGTCATATTCCTTGCTATCTCTCACATTAGCAGCATGATCATATTCGTAATCAGGATTAATTACCACCGATGCTAAACGTTCTGTATCGTGACTTCCAAGCAGATTGAGCATTGCATAGTAACTATCTCCATATGTTTTCATCATTGTTGTTAAGGAATCTATGTAAGCTTTAGTGTCATCCGGTTTATTTTTATTTAGAACAAAATTCTTGTTAGCACGCATGTAACGGTAATTCATAACAGCATCAAACTCATCACCGGCTATCCATGGACGCGCATCAAACATTTTGTTCTTATTCCAATCTTCCCACCATACTTCTCCAACAATATATGTGTCGGGATTAATTCCTCTTACAAAGGTTCTAAATTCTTTCCAGAATTTATGATTAACCATCTCGGCAACATCTAAACGCCAGCCGTCAATACCATCTTCTACTTTACCATCACCGTTTGGATCCATCCAGCGCCTAACTGAGTTAAAAATATATTCTTTTGGTCCGGCTACAATTCCGTTTTCATCTTCACGAACTTCCGGCAAATCTTTAATTCCAACCCAGCCTTGCCAATCAAATTCATCTTTCGGAGTGTTTGGATCATCCCAAGTTTTAATTGTAAACCAATCTTTGAATTTAGAATTTTGCTGATTCTTTTTTATATCTAGAAAAGCCCAAGAAGTTTGCCCCATGTGGTTAAAAACTCCGTCGAGCATTATTTTCATTCCACGCTTATGAGTTTCTTTGATGAGCTCCAGCAGAAGTTTATCTGCGCTGGTCCATTTCCATGTGTTCGGGTCGGCGGGGTTTTCT
>DAIEQT010000084.1 GCA_027347545.1 Ignavibacteria bacterium
AAAGGAATATTTTTGATTCCGCGTGCATCGGCACAAGTGCCGCATATTTTTACTTGTCCGCCTTTCAGCAAAACAGATTTTAACATCCGTTCGATGTTGTAGTATCCGTTTGGAGTATTTTGATTTTGCAAAGCGCAAGTAGCTGCATCTGCCATTAAAAATATTCTCACTTCGTTTTCCGGAAAGTCTTTTTGAATTTGCATTGCGAGACGAAGCGCGTTATATGCTTTTTCTGTTCCGTAAGGTGCATCGTTTATGATGATAAGGTATTTCATCAGTGTTCTCCATTTTTATTTAGTTCTGAATTAAGATTCTGGATACTCGATGCTGGATATCAATTAGTATCGAGCACCCAGTATCAAGTATCTTTTATTTTTATTCCAACAATTCCATAGTGATATTGCGGTAAAGCAATTTCCTCGTTAATTATTTTGAAATCTGCCTTCAGCAACCAATCAACACATTGTAGAGAGGTTGGGCGGATATCTAAAGATGGACCGCGCGGAGTAATTGCGGAATGAATCCAATGAATTACTCCAACTTTGCCGCCGGGTTTAAGTATCCGGTAAGCTTCATTCAATAGCGCGAGAGGATTTTCTGCGTGAAGTATATTGAAAAGCATTGCATAATCTATTGAGTTGTCTTTCAGCCCAGTTCCGTCATTCACAAAATTGCGCTTAATTACTTTTACGTTGGATAAATTTTCTTCCGAAACTCTTTCAGTTATACGCTCAATCATAACCGGGTCGATATCAAACGTATAAAAATCACCTTTGATAATTTTAGCCGCCGGAACAGTAAATGTTCCGTAGCCAGAACCGAATTCCACAGCGTCGTTTATAGTGTTATTGAATTGGAGCTGCGAGAAAATGAATTCAGTATCGAAAAATGATTCCCAATAAGTTTCTTCAGGCATTCCGCTTTCACGTATCTTCATAAATTTGACTTACTACTTAAATTATAAAGAGCGTCTTTCAACATTAAAATTGAATCACACACTTTGGGTTCTTTCAGATAGTATGAAACATCTTTGTCATTTTGAATTTTGGTGAGGATGTTATATTGAACAAGAATTTCCAAGTGCCGCTCAAGTTCATCAATTTCCAGATTCAGCATAGAAGAAATAGCATTTGCACAAAGATTCTTATCATACAACGAGCATAAGATTTCAACATTTATTTTATCGGCAAAAACCTTACTTAATAAATCCGGAAAAGCCGCACTATCGTTCATTGAATTTATTCCTTTTCAATTGGCAAACCGGCAAACTGCCATGAGTTAACATCTTCTTTTAGGATGATAACGTTGAATCCTTTCATTGTTAATAGTTTTGCGGCTTCTGCGGCAAGCACGCAATATGGTCCTCTACAATAAGCTACTATTTCTTTGCCGGAAGGTAATTCGCTAAACTTATCTTTGAGTTCTTTTAACGGAATTGAAACAGCGCTGGGAATATGTCCGGTTACGAATTCTTCCTTCGGCCTTACATCAATAAGTGTAACTTCATCCTTGTTAAGTTTTTCATACAATTCGGCTGAAGAAATAGGAACCAGAGCTGATCTCTCTTCGAAAAAGAGCCGGGCAGTTTCCCTAATTTCGGATGCGCTTTTTTCGGCTAAAGTCTGTAATCCTTTCCAGCATTTAACAACTTCTTCATTTGCCAAACTATAAAGTACCCGCACCCCATCTTTTCTACTCGTTACAATTTTTGAACTCTTTAATATTTGCAGGTGGCGCGAAGTATTTGCGAAGTTCATATTTGTTTCTGTAGAGAGAGTATCAACATCTCTTTCACCTTGAGAAAGTATGTCGATCAATTCTAATCGTTTTGGGCTTGCAAAAGCGGTAGCGATGTTAGCAAACTGCTGGAAAGTTAGGTCCTTGAATTCTCTTCCGGTCATGGCATCTCTTACTATATTATTCAATTGATTAATTGAATAATAGCGATTAAGAGAGAAATATGCAAATAGTGAACAAAAAAGAAAATTAGGTGAGAAAGAAAGATGCTGATATAAAAAGAATTAGAGTTTTAGAAGAATTATACATTTAATGATTGCATGGAAAAATAGTTAGTTGTAATTATATGGAACTCACTTTCTGTTTTAAGTGTTTAGTACATGTGAGGCAATAAATCATGTACAATGCTTAACCGGCAGAACTTGTATTTAATGCAATTTGTTATAAACAAGACGAGATGTTATATTTAATTATGCAGAAATCTAAAAAAATATTGTCCTTTTTGTTTCTCATCAGTTTTGGGCTATCCTTTGCCCACAGCGAAATGAATTTCCTATCAGAAGTTCCACGAGGAAATTCTCACAATCATCACGATTATTGTGAGATTGTTAAAGAAGCCAGGATTGAAAAATCAAATATTCAGAATAAGATTGTCCCCCCGATAATAATGTTTATAAACAACGATTGCTGCGATGAATGCAAAGAGCTTACGGATATTCTTCAAAACGCACAATTCACTTCAACAAAAAAATTCTTT
>DAIEQT010000097.1 GCA_027347545.1 Ignavibacteria bacterium
TCCAGCGGAGTTTATTTCTACAAGATTACCGCAGATGGTTTTGCTCAGACAAAGAAAATGATCCTAATGAAATAAGTAGTTATTCGGCGGTCTGCTTTCAGCAATCAGCTTTCTGTCAACGGAAAACGATTTAAACAAAAAAACCCGGCAAGCCGGGTTTTTTTGTTTTGCATGGAGAAGAAATTTTTACTTATCGCCGCGTCTGTTTTGCATTCTATGTTCCATAATCATTTTTCTAGCACCGTCTTTCATTCTTTCTTTCATCATTTTCATTCCGGCGCCCATTCTTAGTAAGTGTTTAGCCCAAACTTCTTTCTGGTCTTTATCAAGCAGCTTATTGATTTCGATCCACTTTTTAACTCCCATTTCTTTCATCTCAGCTTGCAGCTTGCTGGTTTCACTTGTTAACTGAAGAAGTTTTTTCTCATCAATATTACCGTCTAGAACAAGTTTTTTAAGCTCAATTTGGTTCTTCTCGATTTTTGCTTTTACATCAACCATTGCCTTTTGATGCTGGAAATTCAATTCTTGAACTTTCTTTTCTTGATCCGGTGTTAGCTTAAGAGCCTTTACAATATGTCTGCCTTGCTGCATAGGCGGCATATCCGGCTGCTGTGCTGAAACGACTTGGGCTATAAACACAAACCCGACAAATAATAAAGCTATTTTTTTCATGGCTACCTCTTTTTTATTGGTTCTGTTTGTTTTGATCTTTTGGTAATTTGACATCAGTTAATTAAGCTTGGTTTAATTTTGTACTTCAAGACATTAGTTTCCCAAAACCGATATAGCAATGAGCATAGGTGTTTTCTGTATCGTCCCTAAAGGTGGATGTCGCATAATTAATGAATCAAAAATATATCTGCGAAAATCAGTTGAATCTGCGTCATCTGCGTGCCATTAAGGATTAAAAAATTAATTATGCGACAGCCATCTAAAGGGACTTTGGATTACTTGGTATTCTTTGATTATAGATATCTAATCCCTACGGGATTTTTAGCTCCGTTAGGAGTGGAATATCTATAGAATAATGAATACACAATATTTGTTAAGTTCCTTTATGGGACGGAATAAAACTTTGTGTGACGGTTGGTTTCAATGCTGTCAGGTTAAGTTGTGGGCTAAAACCTTTTACATTTTTTCGCATTAATTCCTCGCTTAAGAAGCTGTGCGAAAATGGCAAAATGTTTTAAACCATTTCACCGGAATGCATGTCCATCCAATAAGAGAAAATGGGAATATGGTTCAAGACGCAGATTTTGATCTGGTAAAGCAATTTCTTGAAGGCTCAGAACCGGCGTTCAACGAGATTGTACGGAAATATCAGAAGAGGATTTATTGGCACGCGCGTCAGATGCTCGGCAATCATTTGGATGCCGATGAGGTTACACAAGAAGTTCTTATTGTAATGTACAAGAAACTCAAGAGTTTCAATTATCAATCCAATTTGTTTACTTGGATATATAGAATTGTTACTACAAGAAGTTTGAACCAGATTAGAAAGAGAAAAGTGAAAAACTTCTTTTCTATTAATGATGATGAAAACGAAGTTGATCTTAAGAGTGATGTTGATATTGTTAATGATATAGTTAATAAAGAAAAACTTGAAAGAGTGAGAAAAGTTTTGGAGACTTTGCCGGTTAAGCAGAGGCAAATTTTTGTGATGAGAAACTTTGAACAGTTGTCTTACGAAGAAATTTCGGAAATAACCGGTAAGAGTGTAGGCGGATTGAAAGCAAATTATTTTCATGCAATAAAGAAAGTGTTGGAGAAAACCAATGAACACAAATAGTGAAAGAATCTTAAGATATCTTTCCGAACTTATGACTGAAAAAGAAAAGAGCAAATTCAAAGAAGAATTGCTTGCCGATTCAATTTTGGCAGATGAGTTTAATCAGCAAAAAACGAAGTTGGAAAATCTTTCCGTAGTAAATGTTGAAGCCGATGAAAGATATTTCAACAACTTAATTCCAAATGTAAGAAGTAGAATGGAAAAGCCGGCAAAAGCAAAGCTATTACCGCGTTTAGCGTTTGGCTTGCCAACCCTTATAGTAGTTGTAATTATTGGTATTGTTTTTTTGAAGCCGGGATTTAACTCAACTAATGGAAATACAGATATAGTTAATGAAATTATTGAAAACATAGATGATGAAATTGTTTCATCGAAGTACATCTCCGATTTGGACCTCGACGTAAACACTACTTATAAAACGTTGAACGAAAAATCTGAAAATGTTGAAATAGTTTACGATGAGCAGACCAAGAACAAAATCTTATCTATCTATGACTATCCTTTAAGCGACGAACTTCTTTCTGTACAAAGTTTATCTAAGGAAGAGCTAACAAGTATTTATTCGAAAATTGAACCAAAGAATTATTAATGAGGAGAGTATGATGAAAATCGTACGGATTTTATTTTTAGTGTTGATACCATTTGTTTTTATAAACGCGCAAGGAATGCATAGGCAAGCTGATCCGGCTGCTTTAGAAAAGATTGAGCAACTTGAAAATGCGAAACTGATAAAGCTTCTGGATTTGAAGGAAGAGGATGCAATCCGGTTCTTTGCTCGAAGAAAAGAGTATCAGCAAAATATGCGTGAGTTTCTTCAACAGAGAAGAGAGATAATTGATAATACTCATGAATTGTTAAGGGAAGATGAAAAAGGGAATCAAAAGAAATTAAGGGATAAGATTGATGAAATCTTTGAACTTGAATCCCAAATCTTCAAGGAGAAAAGAGGCTACTATAAATCTCTTGTTGATATAATTTCACCCAAACAGATATTACAATTAATGTCTTTTGAAGAGCGCTTCCGCCGTGAAGTGAGGGAAAAACTGATAAATAGGCAGAATAAGAAGGGCGGCGAGTAATATTTTTCCAAAATTTGCATTTCTACTGCTCGACTAATATTTTTCGGGCGGTTTTTTGCGGAAGTGGTGAAATTGGTATACACGCTACTTTGAGGGGGTAGTGCCCGTTAGGGCGTAGGGGTTCAAGTCCCCTCTTCCGCACCATTTCTTTTCGTCCCAAAATTTCTATCCTAATTTTAGTTCATAACTCATTTCTTTATATTCGTTCCTAATTTTTCATATAAGTCCGGCAAAAATGTTAATGCAAAGCTCATCAATGCTTACAAATGAATTTCTTCTTAATCACATTCTTTTGGGCTTTTCTATTGCCTTCATAATTGTTTTTTTTTCATACAAAATTAAGTTTCTAACGCTTAGCGGTTCGGTTGCAACCTTCTTTTTAGCCGGAACAATTTTTAGTCTTGGCGGAATAAAGTGGAGCGTCCCAATTCTAACTTTTTTTATCCTCTCAAGCATTCTTTCTAAACTCCGCAAGAAAAAAAATGCCGAGATAGAATTGTTTTTCGAAAAGAGCGGTGTGCGTGATTACTTTCAAGTTCTCGCCAATGGTGGAATCGGCGGATTGTTAGTGATTTTGAATTTCTTTTCACCCAACGAACTTTTTTATTTGATTTATCTCTCTTCGCTTGCCGCTGTCTGCGCAGATACCTGGGCGACCGAAATAGGAACTTGGAAAAGAACAGCCACGTATAATGTTTTGAATTTCCAACAGATTGAGCAAGGTGTTTCCGGCGGTGTTTCTGTGATTGGTACTGCCGGTGCTTTGTTAGGTTCGTTAGCAATTTGCATTTCTGGAATATTTTGGAATTCGATGCCCATTGCTCAATACTTTTTGTTAATAACTTTTTCCGGAATATTCGGAAGTTTTTTCGACAGCTTGCTTGGAGCGACAGTGCAAGCGCAAAGTAAATGTAATGTTTGTAGCAAGATTACCGAACGAGACACTCACTGCGGTAAGGAAACAATTTACCATAGCGGGCTAAGATGGATTAACAATGACATGGTTAATTTGCTTAGCAGCGCGGCTGGCGCACTTGTTATTATTCTACTAATTAAAATTTTGAATTGACCGGATGAAAAAAATATTATTTCTCTTCATATCGCTTACATGTCTGTTTGCTCAAACAGAGACTGATAAATTCTCGCAAGCACACAGTGCCTTTGAGAACAATAATTTTTCTCTGGCGCTTAGGCTCTTTAAGGAAATTACAGTTAGCGGAAAATTAGAACAGCAGAAACTTTTCTCTGCAAAGTTTTATTCCGCCGAGTGTTTCTTAAACTTGGATCAGTTAGATGCGGCGGCTGTTGAGTTTGAATCGTTTTTGGATGAGTATAAATTCTCTAATTATAAGCCTACTGTACTGTATAAGTTGGGAACCATTTACTTTACTAAGAGAGAATACAGAAAAGCGAGAGAAAGACTAACTACGCTAACAACTGAATTTCCTTTCAGCGAATTTCACGGCTCGTCATTCTATTGGATTGGAGAAACTTATGCATCAGAGAATAAATTTATTGAAGCCGAAGAGAATTTTAGAGAAGCGATTGCTAACAAAAAAACCAACAAGTACATCACTAATTCTATTTATTCGTTAGCACAGCTTTACGAAAAAACCGGCGACTACAGCAGTGCAATTACAAATTATGATGAGCTTCTAACTTACTACAAGCAAAGTCCGCTGGCACCAAAAGCACAGCTTAGGATTGGCATCTGCTATTTCAATCAAAAAGATTACGATAATGCGATTCTCGAATTAACCGATTCTGAAATTAAGCAGCTTTCATTTGAAGAAATTTCCGAAGCGAGATTCTTCCTGGCAAATTGCCACGCTCGTTTGCAAGAGTACAGCGACGCGTCACAAATACTAAATGAGCTTTCTGCTAATGTCATTGAAGAACAATTCAAAAACAAAATATTGTTCAGCAAAGCATGGATTGATTTTCAACAGACAAAGTACGGCGATGCATTTGATAAGTATAAATCGCTGATAGAAACAACGGACGATTCTCTAAAAATTCTTTCGCTTTACTGGAGCGGAGAGTGCAAACGGTATTTGGGTGATTCGAAAGCTGCCGACGCAATCTTCAAAGAGTTTATTGAGAAATATCCCTCGCACAGATTGGCTTCAAAAGCACAATTGGGAAGAGGTTCGGTTTTTGTTTCGCAAAGCAATTCCGTTGAAGCAGAAGCTGCGCTGCTTAATGCTACAATTTCACCCGATAGGCAAACGAAAACAAAAGCTTATGCAATGCTCGGCGAAATTAGACTTAATGCTATGCGATATGATGATGCTAGAAAGTATTTTTCCGAAGCAATGAAGCTAAAGCCGGATCAGCAAGATTTAAAGAACCGAACACAGCTTGGTTATTCCGTTGCGGAATATTTTCTTAACAAGTTTGACGAAGCAGAAAAGAATTTAACTGAGCTCAAGGATAGAGATAAAACCTTCGAGACCGATAAAGTAAATTTTTACCTTGCCGAAACTTACTATGCAACCAAGAAATACAGCGCAGCGTTAAAACATTACAATCTTGTTAAGACCAGCGATAAATCAATACTTCGTCAAACTGTTCTTGGTAAAGCTTATTCCTATTTCAATATGAAAGATTTTGCCAACTCGATTTTCTTTTTCAATGATTACATTGAAGAGTATGGAAACGAAAAAAACTTGGTAGAAGTAAAACTGCGCTTAGCCGATAGTTATTTCGGTTCGAAAAGCTTTAACAAGGCTGCGGCAATTTATAAGGAACTATTTTCCAAAGACAAGCTTAGTTCCGAAAGTGATTTGGCTTTCTATCAATATTGTCAGTCGTTATTCAAAGCTGGTAAATCCGGTGAAGCAAAAAATGCTTTCGAAGAGCTTCAGCAGAAATTCCCTAAATCAAAGTTTACGGATGAAGCACAGTACGTAATCGGCTGGATAGATTTCCAGCAGAATGATTACAACTCGGCGATTTCCGGCTACAGAAAACTTATAAGCCGTTATCCGCGTTCCGAGTTGAAGCCGCTCGCCATTTATAATATTGGTGATGCGTTCTTCAATCAAGGTAACTACGATTCTTCAATTGTATATTATTCTAAAGTTTTAGAGTCATATCCAAATTCGCAATACATTTTGGATGCTGTAAATGGAATACAGTATGCTTACGTTGCAAAAGAGCAGCCGGAAAACGCGATTACTTTTATTGATTCGTTCATTTCAGCAAATTCCGACTCACGCTTCAGCGACCAAATATTTTTTAAGAAGGGCGATCTTTACTACTCAATAGATAATTACGATGAAGCGATTAAAGCTTACAAAGAATTTATCGCTAAATATTCATCA
The DNA here is from genome assembly GCA_027347545.1 of Ignavibacteria bacterium. Taxonomy (GTDB): domain Bacteria; phylum Bacteroidota; class Ignavibacteria; order Ignavibacteriales; family Melioribacteraceae; genus Stygiobacter. Next base: position 6,198 of record DAIEQT010000097.1, read on the forward strand.
AGCGGATTTGTATCTAACGCTTACTTTTGGATTGGAAAGTGTTCTGCAAGTTTGAAAAACGAAAACGAAGCGATTTCAAATTATAATACTGCTAGACAAAGATCGCCGAAAACTGATATTGGAATTTCTGCAACGCTAGAATTGGCTAAAATTTATTCCAGCAAAAAACAATACGACAATGCAATCCGCGTCCTGGATGAATCAATTGCGGCAAATTCTACTTCAAACCAAGTTGCCGAGATGTTATTCACTAAAGGAACGAATGAATCGCTCGCGAAAAAAACTAGCGACGCGGCTTCTACATTTGAACAAATAACAAGTTATTACGAAGGAACAATTTTTGCAGCAAAAGCGAAAGTAGAATTGGGCAAAATAGAAATTGAAAGAAAGAATTTTGAAAAAGCCCAAACCTATCTTCGGGAAATTGGTGAGAAGCGGTTGGACGATGTAGGCGCACAAGCCCAGTATTACTTAGGCGTTTCACTTTTCGGTCAAGGAAAATACAGCGATGCAGTAACAGCTTTTGTCCGCACCCGTTCAATATTTTCCGGTTACGATGAGTGGTACACAAAATCGCTCATGATGCTTGGAGATTGCTTCGTTAAACTTGACGACAAAAAACAAGCAAAAGAAATGTACCGTTCAGTTTTGCTTCGTCACCCGGATGGCGAATACGCGCAAGAAGCTAAAAGAAAGATGAGAGGTTTATAATGAACAATTTATTGTTGGTTCTCATCCTTTCAGCTACAGCAGCTTTTGCGCAAAGTGAGCAGCAAAACATTGAATTGCCCGATTTCATTATCACCTGCAGACAAGCTATTGATATTCCGGCAGCACAAAAACCAAAAACGGAATTGATTTCGATTTTATCGAAAGATTTTTTTACACCACAATATTCTTCTGAAGAACTTCCATTTCTAATTACATCGACTCCCGTAGCAATTTATCCAAGCATCAAAGGCTCAGAAAACTACTTTGACGGCAACGTAAAGATTATGCTTGGCAAAGAAACAATGCCATTTGGCTTGTTGAATCTCTCGCAAAGCTTTGATTATTACTTGCTAAACTTGAAAGCATGGGGAACAAACGTTAAAGACTATCAACCATTCTCGGACTACAACAGTTCCGGAATCGAATTGAGCAACGATTTTTCAATCAGTACACGATCAGAGTTTGTTCCCGGCGCTAAAATTTTAGCCGACGCAAAATACTTTCGCGATTCATATTATATGTTTGGTTCAATTACTCCAGCGCAATTAAGAGAAAAAAATAGCGGTGAAGCGCGTGTAGCATTTTCAAGTTTGTACAGTAAGGTTTTTAATCTGGCATTTGGAGTAACCGGCAATCTCTTTTCGGTAAATGAAAACAGTTTGAAGGAAACAAATATTCTGGCAGATGGAAAAATCAATTTCCGTTGGAACGGTTTGATGTTCGGCGGCAAGGCAGAACTGAAAAGACAAATACTTACAAATAATATTAGCGGTAAAGGAAGTTATAATAATCTAAGTACGGAAGCTTATGTTGAAGCAGCACTTAACGGCAGTCTTTGGATTAATGCCGGCGCTTACTTTAACACAAACTCTTCTTCCAATATGTTCTCTCCTTTTGTAACGATCGAGCTATTGTTTGATAAAGGATTGACATTTGGCGCCGAATACAAGCCTAAAGTGGATTTTTTCTCTATGAAGAATATTTTGGAAAAGAATCCATTTGCAACTCTTGGATTGACCGACAATGTCTTCGCAAAATATTATAATGATTTATCCGCCTCGCTGCGATATGAGTATCAAAAGATTTTTTCTGTAGCTTTTCTTGCAAACTTTGCCAAGAT
>DAIEQT010000106.1 GCA_027347545.1 Ignavibacteria bacterium
CCAAATGGTGTAATCTTTGCCAACTACAAACGAGCTGGAGAAGTTAAGACAGGTACTATTGGAGATTAAGGGCTACAAGTGTAACTCCCGGCTCTTATTTACCAAGTAAGTATTCTTGATACGGCATTTCCAATATATTCCCCCAAAGAGCTATTTCATCACTTATAAGGTTTGTTGTGATTTGTTTTCTATCCAAATATTTAGATCATTGATCCCGCAACGCGTGGCAAATGTTTCCCCGCAAAATGCACGGGACAGGCTTTGACAATACTTACATGGCTTTTTAGGTGATCTTTGCGTTGTTTTATTTGAAACTATCTTTAATGATCTGGTGATACTTAGCTGCAACATTCTTTAGATCCAGACAATTTTTGATCTGACGCGATAGTATTTCGCTTACCTTATCAAGTATCTTGATTGATTTGTAGTTTATTATTTCTTTTAGGTGGTAATACTCCGGAACTGAAAGCATTATTGAAGTGTGGGCTGTAAGATAGCTGATTTCTTTTGGCTGAAGTACGAATTTTTGTTTTTCTTTGTTGCAGCCGGGATGATATAAATCCATTCTATGCTCTGTGTTAAAAACAAAAGCAACTATAACATCATCTTCATCATCAGCGTTGTTCATACCTATAAAATATTTTGCTTTTTCACCCTGGATATTAACAGCGCGGTGATCGAGGAAAGTTGTACCCGCCTCGAATAGCGGCATTAGCCCCTCAGTACTTTTTGTAAATTAAACCTTTCTTCAATTTCTTCTTTTGTAAGAGTTGATTCTTCATCCAACGCTAAAAAGTAATCTATTTCTTTTCCCATACCTTTCGTTTTAACTGTTTTATCCCAAGGTGTATTTCTAAAATGTGTTGCCTCTACAATATCTTTAGCGGGAGCTTCTTTGAAAATTTCTACCACTTCTTCCATAACGGCTAATTCGTTAGGTGAAAACCAGCCTAAATCCGGCTTCTTGTTTTTCAATAGTATTTGAAAACTATATTTGTCTTCTTCATCGGTTACCTTTTCCACAGAGAAGTTCTTTTTGTATTCTTCCGGAAATTCATTCTTCTCAAATTGTCCAAGCAGTCTTGAAGGAACCGGTCCATAAGGCATAGTTATATAATTGTAGCCCGTTACGGATAATCCAAACCGCTTGAAGTGAATAAAATCTAAGTAGTAGAGTAGTTTGAAGAGTTTTGTCTTTTTGCAGTCTTTTGTGTTAGTTACAAAGTAGATTATCGCGTTGACAATCTTTTGTTCTGTTATATTCATGTTTCCTTTCTGTACTTCAGGTGTAAATCTATATCTAAATTATCGTAAAAGAAACAGCTTTTTTAAGTACAATAGTTCATTTCATTACCAAATCTCTATATATAGCCAAGAAACTAGCTTTGCTGCGGTATGATTTTAACAACGCTTTTATTTGCGAACTATAAGTTTTGTAATCGTCTTCCAGAATCGAATGTATCTTTTCACACTCTTCCGGTTTCTCTGGAAGTGTAAGTAGAGTTCCCTTTATTTCTAATTCTTCATATAAGAAACGGAACAATTTTAACTGGCTTATACTTTTAAATCCAACACCTACTTGTTTATTACCTTCTCTGAAGTTCACAAAATATGATTGGAATAAATTACTGTCGCCGGCTTTTATATCTTTTGGAAATTTTGCGGGTGAATTTGGAATATTAAAATGAATTAACGCCTTATCTTTTATCAATTCCTTAAGTGAATGAATCTCCGGAAATCTCTCTTCAATTAATTTGAGTGAAGTTTCGTAATCCGGCTTCTCTTTTGATTTGACTGTCGTTACAGAATTTGCTTTTTCATTTCTTGTCAAACGTGATTCGCAGACTTGTTCGTAAAGTTCATCAACGTCTTTCGCTTTCATGCCCAGCGATTCTAAAATTATTGTATCGAGTTTCTTTTTATCTTTCTTCTTAATTTCTTCATAAATCGTTTCTTGCTCTCTGGCTTTAAACGATTTCATAATTTCTTTTAGCTCTTTTTCTTTCGACTTCAGAAGTTTCGGATTAATCACCAATGTTTTTTCAACAACAACTACATCAATGTCAGTTAACCCTTCGCCCATTTGTCGCGCGAACAGTTCAAGAAAATATCTAAAGAGAGTGCTATTCATTATCAGGAAAATTAAATCGGCATCCTTTGCAAATTCCTTCTTTGCTTTGATATTATAATTAACCTTATCGCAAAAGATTTTTGTTTTCCGGTTGTCTATCAGACCATATCGTTCATGAATTTTCGATGGGAAAATAAAATCACCGACAAATAAATCTTTGCCAATGTTAAACCAATCCCTTGGATTGTCTTTATCATTAGAGATACGCGCGGAGTTAGTTGCCAGCTCGTGCATTCCGTGTTCTTTTTGTGCAATCTCAATATATCTGGCAATCTTTGTGTTCTGTCTTTTTAATGATGCCAAAGATTCATTACAAATTAAAACATGGTATTTCAGTTTTTTCAAATCAACTTCAAGATTTTTTGCTTCTTTCTGTGTCTTAAAAAGAGGTTTGAAGTAGAGGCGTTCCAGAATGTGGTGGCTCTTTGTCATTTCGCTGTAGAACCATCCGTTTTTCTCCCAGCTTATCAAATGTTTTTTCCGTTCATAACCAAAATTTAGTTTGTAATCCTCCTCGCTCATCTTTTTAACTAAGTCCGTATCGTCAATAACATAAAAGAAATCATTAGCGCCGGATTTAATTCCATACTTTACTTCAGCTATCTTGTAAAGAGGAATTAACTTTTCTCCTGCAGTTTCAATTATCCTGTTATAAATCTCCGGAGAGCGGAGATACTTTGCGC
>DAIEQT010000122.1 GCA_027347545.1 Ignavibacteria bacterium
ATACCTTTACGAACCATATCTACATTAGCGTCAACTTTCTCACAGAAGTTTGCAAGTTCATTCATGTAAGTAATTCTCATTGCCAAATATGAGTTTGCTGCATACTTAGTTATTTCCGAGCTCTCCGGCTCCATTTCGTAAATTGGATTTCCTTGACGAACAAATGGCTCGTAAAGCGCACGCATAATCTCAAACGATTTTTCGTTTCTTGCGCCAACTACAACTCGGTCCGGCTTCATAAAATCATCAACCGCAAATCCTTCACGTAGAAACTCCGGATTAGAAACAACATCAAATTTCTCAATCCCATACTTCTTAAGAATATCAGTTACAGATCGGCTTGTGCCTACCGGAACAGTGCTTTTATTTACAATTACTTTGAAATTTTTATCTCCGGCTTCCCTAAGTATTTTTCCTATTGATTCTGCAACAGCAAAAACATATTTCAAATCAGCAGAACCATCTTCACCTTGCGGAGTTGGAAGGCAAAGAAATATTACATCATTTTCATTTACTGCGGCTTTCAAATCATCTGTAAACACCAATCTTTTCTTCTCTACATTTCTGTGAAATAAAATATCTAAGCCCGGTTCATAGATCGGCACTTCGCCGGTATTTAGTTTTTTTAGTTTCTCTTGATCGTTATCAACACAAACAACATGATTTCCCATTTCCGCGAAGCACGTTCCGCTTACTAATCCAACATATCCGGTTCCAATAACTGCTAATTTCATTTTACCCTCTCTCGGTTTGATAAATAAAATCTCTTTCCATTTCAGAAAACTTTTTAGCGAGCAAATCTTTTGGAGAAACGATTGGCGTTTCAACTTGCCAATCTATATTCAGTATTTCATCATTATAAAGGATTGATCGCTCTGCTTGCTTGTTGTAAATATTTGTGCACTTGTAACTAAAAATCGCTTCATCACTTAAAACGGAAAAACCATGCGCAAAACCGGGCGGAATCCAAAGCTGCGTTTTGTTTTCTTCACTTAGTTCAATCGAGAAATATTTGCCGAATGTTGGTGATCCGAAGCGGATATCTACCGCAATGTCTAATACTTTTCCAACAATAACACTGCAAAGCTTTCCTTGCGAAAATTCACCAACTTGATAATGCAATCCGCGTACGGTTCCTTTTTTTGATTTGCTTAGATTATCTTGTACAAAAGTAAAGTTGATTCCACCATTTACATATTTTTCTTTGTTGAAAGATTCAAAAAAATAACCGCGCTCATCGAAAAAGACATCCGGCTGAACAATTAACAAATCATCTATAAACACTGTTTCAAATTTCATTTGCACTCCTAATACTTTGGGTTTTGATGCCATGCCCAAGCAGTCTTAATTACTTCATCAATTCCAAATTGCGGATTCCAGCCTAAAATACTTTTCGCTTTCTTATTATCTGCAACCAGAATCGCCGGATCGCCGGCGCGGCGCCCAACAATTTGTACCGGAATTTCCTTGCCAGTAATCCCCTTAGTCTTTTCGATTATCTCTAAAACAGAATTTCCATCTCCTGTTCCAAGATTGATAATTGTGGAATCTCCGCCATCAACCAGATAACTCAATGCACGCAAATGTGCGTCTGCCAAATCATTTACATGAATGTAATCACGCACACAAGTTCCGTCGGGAGTGTCGTAATCATTCCCAAAAACTAAAATCTTTTCTCTTTTCCTTTGAGCAGTGAAAATCACCAAAGGAATTAAATGAGGTTCAGGCTCGTGACTTTCTCCAATTTCACCATTTGGATCTGCCCCCGCAGCATTGAAATAGCGAAGGCAAACGCTTTTCATTCCGTGCGCAATTTCAAAATCATGCAAAAGTGTTTCTATAATTAGTTTTGTGTTTGCGTAAGGATTTATCGGATTAGAAACTTGCTCTTCAGAAATAGGAACCTTAACCGGGTTGCCATAGATGGAACAGGTAGATGAGAACACAAAATTCTTAACTCCGTTTTCTACACAAGCACGAATTAAATTATAGCTTCCAATAACATTATTCTGATAATACAATTCCGGCTTTTCAACTGACTCTCCTACATAAGCAAATGCGGCAAAGTGAACAACGGCTTCCGGCTGAAATGATTTTATTGTGAGATTCAAACTTTCCGGGTTGAGTAAATCTGCTTGTTCAAATTTTGCGTTTGCAGAAACAGCTTCTTTATGTCCACGACTTAAATTATCAAGCACACAAACTTTATGATTATTCTTAATTAAAATTTTTGTGAAATGAGAGCCGATATATCCAGCCCCACCCGTGACGAGAATTTTCAAAACTACTCCTTTTGTGAATTGTTGTGTTTCCTCCTCTCAAATATATTCAGTTTGAACGTAGAAAGAAAAATTGTAAACAGTAGCTATTTATTGCAGCAAGAATAGGAATGAATTAATTTGCATTTAGAAAACTGAGGTAAACATGGCTAAACTGTCAAAACGGTTTGAAAGATTTCTAAAAGAGTATCCGGAAATTGCAACTGCTTACGAACAATTGGGCGATGCGATTCACAAAGAAGGTTCTTTGAATGAAAGAGAACGCGCGTTAGTTAAACTTGCTCTTTCTGCCGGCGCTCGCTCCGAAGGCGCAACGCACGCACAAGTTAGAAAAAGTTTAAAACTCGGTTTGAAGAAAAATGAAATTCGTCAAATTGCACTGCTCGCAATTCCAACGCTCGGCTTTCCTAACGCAATGGCTGTGATGAGCTGGGTTGATGATATTCTAGACCAACAGAAAGGCAAATAGTGTGAATGAATCACAACGGGGGAATTCTCTTAAATTAGATGTTCAACGGCTTACCGCGCTTTGGGGATTTAGCGAAGCCGCGCTCGGTG
>DAIEQT010000152.1 GCA_027347545.1 Ignavibacteria bacterium
GCTGCTGTGCAACTGCTTGGGTGCAAAAGAGATGAATTAGAAAAAAAGAAAACAGCGCGATTAGGGTTCGCTTAGAGACACACACTTTTAACACTCCGCCAATAATTACAAATGAAGTTATCCCGTACAGAGCTTAAAATCAATTATAGTTTTATCAGAAAAAAATAATGCTTCTTTTAGCGGTAAATTTTATTTTGAGATCAACAAAATTCTTAAAGGGGCGTTATGAAAAAGATTTCTCTTTTTGCAATAGCACTTATTACCTTTCTATTTTTCTTGAGCACCGCTTTTCCCCAAAGCAAGAAAAAGAAAGCGGAAGAAGAAGTTTACAAATTTGAAATGGTTCGCCAGGTGAAAACTACTCCGGTGAAAAACCAAGCCAAGACCGGAACTTGCTGGTCTTTTGCTACAACATCATTTATAGAAACAGAACTTCTACGCATGGGCAAAGGTGAACACATTTTGTCGCCAATGTGGTTTGTTCGCCATGCATATCCGGAAAAAGCACAGAGGTATATTCGTTATTCTGGAACATCGAACTTTGGCGTTGGCGGGCAAGCGCACGATGTAATGAATGTTATCCGCGAGAAAGGGATGGTTCCCGAAACGAACTATAAAGGAATGAATATTGGTGAAGTAGAACATAACCACGGAGAGATGGCTGACGTTCTTGAAAGCATTGTTAATGCTGTAAAGAGAAACAAGGGCGGTAAAATTACTCCCCGCTGGCACGAAGTTTTTGAATCAACACTAAATATTTATCTCGGCACACCGCTCAACCAATTTAATTATCTGGGAAGAACTTTTTCGCCAACAAGTTTTAGAGATTCGCTCGGCTTCAATCCTAATGATTATATCGAATTCACATCCTACACTCATCATCCTTTCTATTCCCAATTTGATCTTGAAATTCCCGACAATTGGAGCCACGATAAATATTATAACATTCCTTTCGGAGAAATGATCGCGTTGATTGATACAGCATTGGCAAAAGGTTATTCAGTTCTTTGGGATGGCGACACAAGCGAGAAAAACTTTGACCGCAAAAAAGGGCTTGCAATTGTTCCGCAAGAAGAGACTCCGGAAATTGTAGCTGAAGACTCTGACGAAAAGAAAACCGAAGAACCTGTAAAAGAAAAGTTTATCACTCAAGAGATGCGCCAGGAAACATTTGATAACCAAACCACAACTGATGATCACTTAATGCACATAACCGGAATGGCGAAAGACCAGCGTGGATATAAATTTTACTACGTTAAAAACTCTTGGGGAATCAAGGACAAAAAATATGACGGCTATTGGTACATGAGTGAGATTTACGTTCGCTTAAAAACCGTTTCGGTTATGGTTCATAAAGATGTAATTCCCGGCTGGCTTAAAAACAAATTGAGAATATAAATCCAGTGGTGAAGGCTGGAATATGAAGATTTGATCTTTAAAGCGTATCACAGAGTTACACGGAGACTCACAGAGAGCCACTGAGCACAGTGTATTCTCTGTGTCTCTCTGTGAAATTGCTTTTATTTTTCTTGTAGTGTCTGCTAACTTTTCTTTATTACAACCGCGTAAGCCGTTTCTGCAGCAATAGTAATTGAAAGAATTAGAAGAAACAGCGCAACTATTGGAACAGGGTTTCCAGTCAAAACAAAACTTCCGGTTTTGAACCAGCCGTCGCGCATCAAAACTAGGAATGCCCAGTTGCTCATTAAGAACATCCAAACTGCCGGAGCGAAAGCAACTATCCAAGCGTATTTGTTCTTGGCGGTTTTGTAAAGCCACACTGTAATTCCAATTAGAGCAAGCGCAGCAAGCATTTGATTGCACGCGCCGAAGATATTCCAAAAAACTTTCCACGCCGGAATTGGATTCCCCGCAGCATCATTCATTGTAGACGTTACAAACAAAAGAGGAACAATGATCGAAATGCCGGTTGCAAAATATTTGCCGGCTTTTGTTTTCCAGCCCGTTAGTTCTTCTACAATATAGCGGCATAAGCGCGTACAGACATCAAGCGTATCATAAACAAATGTTGTAAATGCCATTAAACCGAATGAAATTCCAAGCGCGGCGGGAATTCCAATTAGTTGAACAAACTGCCCGATGCCCGAAGCGTAAATAAAATTGGGAGAAGCTTTTATCAATGCGTTGTCCTTTGCAAGAATCATAACACATGCGAGAGAAACTACGGCAACCATTCCTTCAAGAAGCATCATTCCGTAGCCAACAACTTTTGCATCGCTTTCTTTTGCAAGCTGCTTGGATGTTGTGCCCGAACCAACTAGTGAGTGAAATCCCGAACATGCGCCGCAAGCGACTGTAATGAACAATACCGGAAACATTGGGAACCAGAAATTGCCAACATTGCTTTCCGAAGAAATTGTAAACGCCGGATATTGAATTGTGAATCCGCCAAAGATTAAACCAATAGCGGCTGCGGCTAATGCTGCATAAAGAAAATATCCGCCCAAATGCCCGCGCGGCTGAAGCAAAACCCAAACCGGAATAATTGAAGCTACAAAACAGTAGAGAAGAATAAATCCATTCCAAAATTTTTGTGTGCCGTGCAAAGACCATCCAAACCAAGCGCTTATATCAAAAGGAATATATGGACCAATCCAAATAGCGATTCCAACAAGAGGGAGAAAAATTGCTGTGGCAGCCGTTAGCGAGAGTCTTGTTTTCTTAAGAAGAATTCCCATGATAACCGGCAGCACCAGATAAAGCAGCGATGATGTTGCAATAGCACCGCCGCCAACTTTATCGCCGTTTTCCAAAGTAACAGTTCCAACAAACGAACTTGAAGTTACATCTGTAAACGCTACAATTACATAAACAAGCGTAACCCAAATAAAAACCATGAATAAAATCCATGCGCGTTTGGAAACATTAACGCGTACAACTTCAGTAATTGATTTTGCCTTGTAGCGGATTGACGCGACAATAGAGCCCATATCGTGAACACCGCCGATAAATATTGAGCCGAGTACGATCCATATTAGCGCGGGAAGCCAGCCGAATAAAACTCCGGCTATAATCGGTCCGGTAATTGGTCCAGCCGCAGCAATAGCAGAGAAATGCTGCCCCATCAAAAATTTAGACTCTGCCGGAACGTAATCAACTCCATCGTTCATGTCTACCGCTGGCGTTGGAGTGGCATCGTTGAGATCAAAAACTTTTTTAGCTAAGAAGCCGCCATAAGTTTTATAAAAGAAGAAAAGTACCAACGCAGCACCGGCTACAATAAATAGAATGTTCATTTTTTCTTTCGGGGAATGTTTTTGTTTGCGGGACAAAATAACGTTTTGCGCGGTAAATGAAAACATGACGGAAAAAAAGAAAGCCGCATATCTTACGTGCGGCTTTTAATTAATCATGTCTCTTATTTAATATACTTCGTTAAAGTTTGTTCTAAGTTTTGTCCTCTTAGCTCACCTTCCATCGCGAGAATCTTTCCATCTTTATCTACAAGGATTGGTCGTGGGATTCCAATTACTTCGAACGCCTGAGAAATTTTTCTTCCCTCGGTATTGCTTACAAAACCATGCTTCCACGGCATTTTCCATTCACCGTTTCTAAATTTTTCCACATCTTTTTCAGAGGCATCGGATGACAAACTAAGTATTTCGAAACCTTTGTCTTTGAATTTCGCATAAGCTTTGTGCAGGCTTTCCATCTCGCCAACGCATGGTCCGCACCATGTAGCCCAGAAATCTATCATATAGATTTTGCCAAGCATTGTCTTCTTGGAGTATTTCACATTCTTATCATCAATAGAAGCAATTTCAAAATCTGGAATTTCTACTCCTACTTTAATTTTGCTTTCAATTGGATACTGTGTTAGCATTTGTTTTACTTGTTCTGTTTCACCAAGGTCTTTTTTGATTATTTCATGAAGCTTTTTAAGCTCTTCGGTATTTGAAGCATACTTCGCGCTGGACAATTTGCTATAATAAATGTTCATTTTAACAATATTGCTTTTAGATGCTTTCAAAAATTTTTCTTCGTTTGCTTTCCATTTATATTGTGGTAGTATTTGGTAATAAGTACCGTACGCTTGTGGAACTAATTCCCAAACAATACTTTGAGGTGAAATGGATTCATAAAATTCAGCCGCCTTGAAAAAATCATAATTTTTCGTTTTGTTCTGAAAGAAAGTAACATAGTTTAATTTGTAAAAATCACTTAATTCCGTGTCCTTTTCAGCTTCAGCTTTTTTTAATAATTCGGCAACTTTGCCACCATCGTCAAATTCATATCCGTCAATTTTTTTGTTTTTATCATAATATTCTCTCATACGCTTCGAAGCTTCTAATCTCAGCTCGTTATATTCCAACATTTCTTTAGTTACAGCTTGCGATAAAACATCTCCCTCTATTACTACTTTTGCTTTACCTTCGCCCTTTTTCAATTTAGCTGGATCAAATATGATTACTGCTTTTCCATCCCTAGTTTCTATTATGGAACGGTAATCTCCCGTTGAATCGGCTTCAAATTTGTTTGTTTCGGGCGCGTTAATTGTTCTTTGGCTTGCTTCAATTCTGCACAACTGATATTTGATTGTTTGCCTGTCAGTTTTTACTTCCAGCAAATATGTCCCGTCTTCTCTTTTTGTCATCGGTACTGAAGAATTATAATCGTAATTATTAAAATCACCCATTACCGATACTTCATTAAGTGTGTCTTTATATTTGTAATAATCAAGCTTTACATCAACCTTAACTTCTTTATCGCTGGTATTAATAATTAAAACTTTTTCCGCGTTGTGGTCCGGAATTGAAAATAATAGTCTGTTAACTCCCGGCTTGGTAATTGTTAAAGAATAATTTCCATTTTCATCGCACTTAACAAAATTCTTTGCAATTGTTATTTCTCCCATTATTCCTACAAGAGCCTCTTTAGATGGTTTTCCGTTAGCATCGAGTAACTTACCCGTGACTTTTGTCTGTTGCGCAAAAGCATTAAATGATAACAGCGCTACTAGCAAACACGCCGTTTTAAAGAAATCTCTTTTCACCTATTCCTCCTAAAAATGTTATTTG
>DAIEQT010000168.1 GCA_027347545.1 Ignavibacteria bacterium
GATGATTACTTTGAGTTCTCTACTAAAGGCGCAAGAGTTGATGAATCACTTGCCAAGACTGATCTCAATAAAATTGCAGTGGTTCCAAATCCATATATAAGCGCTGCATCTTGGGAAGTTAGAAATAACGTTGCTAACGGAAGAGGAACAAGACGCTTAGACTTTATTCACCTTCCCTCTTCATGCACAGTTAGAATCTATACGGTAACAGGTGCTTTGATTAAAACTCTGGAAAAAACAACCGGTGTTACAGATGGTACACTTTCTTGGAACTTAATTACCGAAGATGGTACCGACGTTGCATACGGCTTATACATTTATCATGTTGATGCACCTGGGGTTGGCGAGTACATCGGCAAATTCGCGATAATCAAATAGCGGTGGAGTGAATATGAAAAGAATAAATATAATTATGATTGTTTTACTTGCTGTAACAGCTATCACCGCACAAGACGTTTCGAAAAACGTTTCAAAACGCGGAACAACAGCAGCACCATTCTTGGGTATTAGCCAGGGTGCACGCGCATCCGCGATGGGAAGCGCGTTTGTAGCTGTTGCTGATGACCCGACAGCAATCTTCTGGAACCCGGCAGGTATTGCTAGAATTCCGGGCGGCTCTGTTACTTTCGATCATACTAGCTGGATTGCTGATCTTAGCTATAACTATATGGCTGCAACGTATAACCTGGGTAACTACGGTGCTATGGGTATCAGCTTCCTAAGTTCATCTATGGATGAAATGTCTGTAAGAACTGTTGATAAACCGGAAGGCACCGGCGAAATGTTCAAGGCACAAGATGTTGTTTTTTCTGTTGCCTATGCAATTAGTCTTACAGATAATTTTTCAATCGGGTTTAATCCAAAATTTATTATGCAAAGTATTTGGAGAACATCTGCCAGTGCGTTTGCTCTTGATTTAGGAGTTATGTACAGAACTCCTTTTGACGGGATTATGCTCGCTATGTCAATTCAGAATTTTGGAACGAAGATGAAGTTAAACGGAACCTCTGCACTTGTTCTTTATGATCCGGATCCCAACACAACTGGAAACAATGGAAAGATTCCTGCATATCTTGAAACAGATGAATGGGAACTGCCGTTAACATTTAGAGTTGGTTTATCCTACGAGCCTTTCCGCACAGAAATGCACAGCTTAGTTGTTGCGTTCGATGCATTGCATCCATCCGACGATTATGAAAGCATTAATGCTGGAATGGAATATGGCTTTAGCGATATGTTCTTTTTGCGCGGTGGTTACAAGTCGTTGTTCCTAAAAGATTCCGAAGAATCATTTACTGTTGGTGCAGGCATTAAACAGACATTCTTTGGAAATGTTGGAATTAAGGTTGATTACTCGTATGGAGATTTTGGTAGATTAAAAGATGTTCAGAAACTATCTGTTGGTGTAACATTCTAAAAAAATTCCCGTGATTCATGGTGCCTCCTAGATCCATTGGAATGCAGCAGGGTGAGTGTAAACGCTCACCCTTTGTTGTATAAAGCAAAACAAAGAGGATGATTTATATGAAAAAAATAAGTTTGGTTGTTGCTCTGCTTGTTGTAGTTCTTCAATTCTCTACTTTAACCGCAAAGAATTACAAAGGTGCCGAGTATAGAACTAAAGAGAGATTTCTTTATGGAAGATTCGAAGCGAGTTTTAAGGCATGCGGAAAAGAAGGCTCGCTTAGTACAATGTTTACTTACTTTGATGGTACAGCGGAAGACCCTTGGGCAAACGGCAAGTGGAACGAGATTGATATTGAAGTAATAGGCCGCTACAATAATGATGTTCAGTTTAACACTATAACTCCCAGCTCGGTAAATCACGTACGCCACCACCCGGTTAACTTTGATCCAGCGCTTGATTATCATACTTATGCCATTGAATGGACGCCTGAATACATTGCCTGGTTTATTGACGGAGTAGAGGTTTACAAGCAAACAGAAGATTTTGTGAAAACAATTACACGTGCGCAAAAATTAATGTTCAATATGTGGATACCGCAATGGACAAACTGGATGGGTGTATTCACAGAGCAGATTCTTCCGGCATTCACTTATTATGATTGGGCTTCTTACTACACCTACACTCCCGGTAAAGGTAATTATGGAACCGATAATAATTTTACTTTTAGCTGGCGCGATGAATTTGATTCTTTTGATACCAACAAATGGGAAAAGGCATCACATACCTGGCAAGGAAATAACAGCGATATGTCTCCGGACAATATTGCATTCAAAAATGGAAAGATGATTTTGAGTTTAACGACTACAACTTCTACCGGCGTTAATGACACAAAAGCCCCGACAATTCTTTCCGTACGTGCTATTAATGAAACTAAAATTCAAGCTTTCTTTTCGGAAGAAATTGATAAAACTTCAGCTGAAGCAGCAGATAAATACATTTTAGGAGGGATGCCGCCAACTAAAAAAGCTGCGCTTCTTAAGGATAACAGAACTGTAGAACTTGATGTAGAAAAATTAGACTTATCCGCTTTGCCAAATTTAATTGTTCTTGGTGGAATTCAGGATAAAGCTTCTCCGCCAAATTCTTCAACCGCACTAGCAAGAACAATTATCGCAACCGCAAAATTAAAATTCCCGTTCAAAGTAAATGTTGGCGGTTCAGCCGCCGCCGGATTTATTTCTGATAGAGAATTTACTTCCGATACTTCGAACTTCGGATATATGGAAGGTTCTAAAAGCACATTCTCCGGAGATATTGCCAATACAACAGACGACGCAATTTTTCTAACCGAGATTAACGGAATGGCAAAGTACGTTGTGCGTGTTCCTAATGGTAAGTACAGAATTAAATTATTGTTCGCCGAAAATTATATAACCAAGATCAACGAAAGAGTATTTGATGTTTACGTCCAGGGTAAGCAAGCAATAAAAGCCTTAGATATTTTTAAGGAAGTCGGACAGAAAACAGCGCTGGAGAAAGTGATTGATAATGTAGAGGTAACAAACTATTTAATTGATATTCACTTTGCTGCATTAGTGCAGAGACCGCTTCTTAACGGAATAATTATTGAGCAGATTGGAACAGATGTGGAAGAACATTCAAGCATTCCAAGCGGTTATCAGCTTGAGCAGAATTATCCAAACCCATTTAATCCGGAAACGACAATAAACTTTACAATACCAAATGTAGAGACGACCCGGCGGGTCGTCTTTACGACGTTGAAAGTTTACGATACGTTAGGAAGAGAAGTCGCTACTGTAGTGAGCGAACACAAACAGCCGGGAAAATATACGGTTGCATTTAACGCACGTCATCTCGAGCGCAGTCGAGAGATACCAAGCGGTGTTTATTTTTATCAACTGAGAGTAGGCGATCCTTCGCTTCGCTCAGGACAAAGCTTTGTTCAAACAAAAAAGATGATGCTTCTCAAATAAGTTATCCTATTTAGTATTTTCGCAGAGCAATCTTTAACCTATCTCAATGGAATAACAATGGCTAAATCCGCAAAGACAAGTTCACAGAATATGAATGTTGATAAGAAAGTAAAATCACTGCTTGCCAAGATGACGCTTGAAGAAAAAGTTGGGCAGATGACGCAGATTACTCTGCAAGCTGTTTCTACACAAGCCAGGACTAAAGACCAAGAACATATTCTTGATGTTGCAAAACTTAAAGAAGCTATTGTTAAGTATAAAATCGGTTCTATGCTTAATGCCTGGGATGCGGCTTTCTCACTTGATTACTGGCATTACATCATAAAAAATGTTCAAGACATTGCTCTAACTAAAATAAGATTAAAAATACCGGTGCTTTACGGAGTTGATGCAATTCATGGCGCAACTTACACGCTTGGTTCAACTTTGTTTCCACAGTCGCTTGCAATGGCATCATCTTTCAATCGTGATTTAGAAAGAAGCGCCGGAGAGATTTGCTCTAAAGAAGTTCGCGCTTCGGGAATTCCATGGAATTTTTATCCTGTTCTCGATGTTGGAAGAAACCCAATCTGGCCAAGATACTGGGAAACATTTGGTGAAGATACTTTTCTTGTTAGCGAGATGGGCAAAGCTTATATAAACGGCGCGCAGGCTGATAATATGTGTCGCGATGATAAAGTTGCAATTTGCCTAAAACATTATGCCGGTTATAGCGTGCCGCTAAATGGTAAAGACAGATCGCCCGCGTGGATTGGCGAGCGAAGTCTGCGAGAATATTTTTTGCCTCCTTTCAAAAATGCGGTTAATGCCGGCGCAGAAACAATTATGATTAACTCTGCTGAGATTGATGGAATTCCCGGACACGCAAACTATCATTTGCTTACAGAGGTTCTTCGCAACGAATGGAAGTTCAAAGGCTTCACTGTTTCTGATTGGCAAGATATCCAACGACTTCACATTAGAGATAACGTAGCAGATACGCCGGAAGAAGCGGTGCGCATGGCTGTTATGGCTGGTGTTGATATGAGCATGGTTCCATTTAATTTTTCTTTCTGCAAAATTTTGGTGAAGTTGGTTAAACAAGGCAAAGTGCCGATGAAAAGAATCAACGAAGCAGTGAGTAGAATTTTGCGAGTTAAGTTTATGGTTGGCTTGTTTGAAAATCCTTATTCAAAAACTTCTTGCGCGAATGAATTTGCGTGCGATAAACATACTGAACAAAATTATGAAGCCGCTAAAGAAACAGTAATACTAGCTAAAAATGAAAACAATTTACTTCCGTTATCTAAAAACACAAAGCTGCTTGTAACCGGACCAACAGCAGATAAACTTTCTGTTTTGAACGGCGGCTGGACTATTACCTGGCAGGGAAATGTGGAAGAGCTTTATCCTAAAGAAAAGAAAACCGTTCTTGATTCCGTGAAGGAAAAAATTGGTGAGGAGAATATAGTCTTTGTTGCCGGAACAGATTTTAACAAAGAAATAAATATTAAATCGGCAGTCGAAGCAGCAAAAGAGGTAGACGCAGTGCTGCTTTGTCTGGGCGAACCAACTTATTGCGAAACCCCGGGAAACATTGTTGACCTTACTTTAGAAGAAGCGCAGTTAAAATTGGCTTTAGAAATTTCAAAAACCGGTAAGCCGGTTATCTTTTTATTGCTTGAAGGGAGACCGCGCATCATTAGCAAGATTGAAGCAATAGCAAGTGCTGTTGTTGTATCATTCTTGCCAGGGATGGAAGGAGGGCGCGCAATTGCGGATGTGTTATTTGGCGATGTAAATCCAAGCGCAAAAATGCCGGTCAGCTATCCACGCTATGTAAACGACTTTGTTCATTACGACCACAAATACCTTGAAGCGCGTGACGGCAATGTTTATAATCCTCAATACAAATTTGGACATGGTTTAAGCTACACAACTTACGAGTACAGCAATCTTCGTATATTGAAAAAGAAAATTAAAAATGGAGAGAGTGTTAAAGTAAGAGTTGATGTTACAAATACCGGAAAACGGAGTGGAAAAGAAACTGTGCTGATGTATCTCTCAGATGTTTATGCGACAGTCTCACCATGTAATAAAAGGCTTAAGGGATTCGAGAAAATTTATCTTGAGCCTAACGAAACCAAAACTGTAGAGTTTGTAATCACACCAGAACACATGTCGTTTATCGGTTTGAATTTGAAACCGGTGATTGAGAAAGGAAAATTTATAGTAAGTGTAGAAAAGCTTAAAGCAGAGTTTGAACTAAGCTAGCCGTTTCTTTGACTCTTTTGCTTTATGCTGATAGCCGAGTGCTGACAGCTTTTTTATTATGCCTTCTTACTACCAGAATTTGTAATTTCACTCAATAAAACTTCTTGCCGAGTATGAAATGAAGATCAAAAATATCCTTCTAGTGTTAGTAACTGTTTCAGCTTTTTCTTTCTTTACTTCTTGCGGCTCAAGCGCCGTTGTACAAAGCGCATGGCGTTCATCGGAAATTAAAATTGACGGCAATTTTACAGATTGGCAAAATCATCTCAAATTATTAACTGACCAAAAAATCTCGCTCGGATTTACAAATGACGACAAATTCCTTTACATGTGTTTGGTTACTGAAGACAGAACGAAGATTATGCAAATGACGCGAGACGGATTCATTACTTGGTTTATCCCTTCCGGCGGAAGTGATAATACGTTTGGTATTAAGTATCCGCTTCCATACAAAAACCCGCCGCGCGAGCAAATGCAAAATATTGGGCGCGAAATGTTTCAGCAGGGCGGCTTGGATAAAATTGTAAACATGCTGCTCGAAAAACAGAACGAGATACAAATACTTAATTTCGATAAATATTCCCTCTCACTCCTGCCAATTGAAAATCAGGATGGCATTAAGGCAAAGCTAGGTTATGTTGACGGCAAGTTTGTTTACGAACTTCAAGTTCCGCTGGCGGTTCATTCCGATTACGCGTTTCAAATTGCATCCATGCCTGGAGAAAATCTGCAAATCAAATTTGAGACGGAACAAGCAGAAGCAGCTGCCGGGAGAGGCGCTGGAGCTGGAATGGCACAAGGAGGTGGCGGAATGGGTGAGATGAGACAAGGAGCCGGCGGCGGAAACATGCAAAGGTTCCAGATGCCTGAGCCTCTGAACTATTCTACAGAAGTAAAATTGGCTCAGCAGAAGTGATTTTTAAGTTAGGTTGAAGCTGCTCTTCAACCCCATTGTTGTGCAGTTAATCGTACAGACGGAAGAGAGAGACAAGCAAGATTAGACCTCCTTTTCTTCCACTTATTAAATTAATAAGTGAACTTATCATATTAATAAATCACCGGTTATGCTTTTTCTAAATCGAATTCCGAGCTTGAAAAATCAAGCTAAAAAGTTGTTTTCTTGTGCTAAAATTTAGATTTGGAAGGCATAATTTTTGCGCTGATTCTCTCCTTTCGTACAAATAAATGCAAAGCAACTCTTAACTAAATTTGGAGTGATTAATGGCTTCTACTGCACCATCAACTATATCTGCTAAAGTAAACGGCAACGGGCAGAATTACACGTTTGCACTAACTGTGTTAACATCTCTTTTCTTTATGTGGGGTTTCATTACATGTCTGAATGATATTTTAATCCCTCACTTAAAAGCTGTTTTTACTCTTAACTATACACAAGTTATGATGATTCAATTCAGCTTCTTTACTGCTTATGCGGTTGTATCGCTTCCCTCTGGAATGTTAGTGGAGAAAATTGGTTATAAAAACGGAATTGTAATTGGTCTCGTTACAGCGGGAATTGGCTGCTTAATGTTTTATCCTGCTGCGGGTTATCAATCATTCATAATGTTTTTGGCTGCGCTTTTTGTTTTAGCAAGCGGAATTACTTTGCTTCAAGTTGCTGCTAATCCTTATGTAGCAATTCTTGGTAAACCGGAAACAGCTTC
>DAIEQT010000500.1 GCA_027347545.1 Ignavibacteria bacterium
TCTTTGAGACTTGGTGGCAAAAGAAAAGATAAGAAATTAAGCCACAAAGGCACTAAAACACCAAGTTTCACTAAAAATAATTCACGTAATTCAACTCATGCGTAACGTGAGTTAATAACTATAAAAAACCATTCCTCCGCCTCCGCCCCCAAAGCGAGGATTTACTGCGTTATTGAAAATTGATCCAAACGAATAAGACACACTGAAGTAAGCAAAATAATTATAGGAAGTTTCTAGTTGCTTTCTTCTAAGTAAGACTTCTTCTCTTGTCGCCCCAACTAACGGCAACGTAATTTGTTTACCAACTTTGTAATAATCACCGGAAACACTTAATGAGAATCCTTTAAATAATCGCAAACTTGCCGAAGCAAATATTCCATAACTCAAATTAGTGAAATCGTCTAAGTAATTGCTGGCTTCCGATCCAAAACTAATACTGCCCCATGGTCTTATTAACGAAAGCGTTGCTTCTAGACTGTGGTCATACAAATTTTCCTTTGTCTTAAAGTAAAAAGTTTCATCAACGTATTTATTAAACTTGCTGGAAATTTTATAGTCTATTCTAAGCTGTCTTTGATTGGACTCACTATATGGGAATACATTGTACTCAATTCCCGGGGCGATACTGGCACCAATATTAATATTATTATATGTTGATGAATTCGCGCTAAGCCAAATTCCCCAAGACCAATGATTATCAATTGCTTTTACAAGAGATGCATTCGCATATTGTCTACGGGTAATATTTAAATAAGTTTCAGACCCTAAGGGCGAATCATAAGTAAACTTGCTTTCGTTATAACTATTGGATAGAGAAAAACTGAGCTTCAATTCTTCTGTTGTTCTATTTGCAGAAATTGAAGTTGATATATAAAGCGATTTATAATTTTTCTCACCATTTACGTTTCCACTAGCACTCAACTTAAATAGCCAGAAATCCCATGGATCATCTTCGGCAATTTTTTTATCGTTCATTTCAGGTAACTTATAGGAAATTTTCATTTGGTCTGCGACTTTAGATTTGGATATATATTTTACCAGTCCAAGTTTTAATGCCTCAACCATTTTTGTTCGGGTTTGATCTTCGGAGTCAGTACCAAACGTGGTGTATTTGATTGTGTCTTTAATGTTGGAGTATTCGTTTTGACCGATAAAATAAAGCGTGTAATCACTACCGTTCGATCCCGTTCTTTGCGAAGTATAAAGAACATGCACGTCTGCATCGTTACGGTCTCTTACATAATTTACAATTGCAATTTGCTCTTTAATAAAATTCATATCGCAATAACCGCAATCAATGAAGATTTTCGGGGCTCCTTCTTTAATTAAACTTTGGTTTGATTGTGCTTTGACTGTTGAAATGAATATTACCCCGAGGAGTAACGCTAAGAATATTTTGCTACCCATACAACTCCCTTTTTTTGTGTTAAGAATAAAAACCAAAACCTTTCTAATTGCAATACAATAAACGTAGTACAATATAATTTATTGTGTCTTATTAAATAGACTCTTATAAGCGGGATTTGTTACTTGCTAAACAAGCTTTTTTAGCAAACCAATTTGCCCGCCATGATAAATATTGTGTTCCATAAGTCCAACTAGCATTTCTCTATAGGTAAATCCGGTACCTAGTTCCTTAATTCGTTCAGTACCAACTCGTTCTTCAAATTTTTCGAATGGAAAGTTTTTTACCTGTTCCAATAATGTTTCGTGAGCAGAAAAAATATCCCCGATTATTTTTTTCCAACCCGTTTCATTTAGATTATCAACTTCCGGCCAATCACCGCGTTCTGGTTCTTTCGGTTCGTTTCCTTTAAGTCTGCTTGATACTTCTTCTATCCATGCGTAAATGTGCAGCGCAATTTCCGCAATAGAGTGAATATTCGGATTGTGCCTGGTTACTGCTTGTTTGTAAGTAACATCTTGAAGAATCGACTTTAGAGAAGCACCATACCAAGGATCGCCATTAACTGATTTATCAAGCTCTTTTATTAATTTTTCTATTACCGGGTTCATATCATTCTTTTATTTTTATTGAAAATAAAATTCCCGCTTTTTGCCGGATGGTGAAGTACCGCTTAGCTCACCTTTGTTTATCTCTAATTTCAGAAAGTACATCTCTCAATTCGCTTTTAGTAAATGGCTTAGACAAATAATAATCGCATCCGGCTTCAAGAAACTCCTCTTTGTCGCCTCCCATTGCAAACGCAGTTTGAGCAATGATCGGTAATTGTTCTTTTCCCCTCATCTTTCTGATCTCTTTAGTAACAAATAACCCGCTTTTACCTCTACCGAGATTAATATCCATCAACACAGCCATGTATTCATTCGTTTTAACCAATTCAATCGCTTCATTGGCTGAAGCCGCATAATCTATATCATATATATCTTGGAGAAATAAACCAAGAACCTCTTGAGTGATTTGGTCATCTTCAACCACAAGTAGCTTCGGAAATTTGTTCGTGTTAATTTTTTCTGAAACTCTTTTTGCTTTATTGTAGCCTTCATTACTAACAGTTATTGAATCAACCGGATAAGATATTTTTAAGCCATCAATTTTCTGGGGATCTCTAGCCAAGTAAATTATCTCCTAATTTTTGGTTGAGTAAATGGGAAGATTGTTGAGGCGAGAATTTATATTGCATGAATTAGTTTCTTTCTGTTTACTACTTAACAATTAAGTGCATACATGTTTTAACTACTGTTGAAATTAAGTGAATATTTTTTTCAAATCAACTTCTTGTGCTTTTATGTTTTAACTCAGGTGTGCTTTGTTTCCCCGTGTTTCTGATATGCACATAAAAAAAAGAAGTTGTTTCTGTAGAACGACCTCCTTTATAATGAACGGTTTATAGCCGATATCAATTTTTAACAACTAATTCCCCAACGCTTGTCCGAAGGACCACTTTGTAGCCTTGTGGGTTACAACTTTATGACGATGAAGATAAAGTATTAAATGCCTCGACCGAATTTATTAAAGCCCTTCCCTATGGTGGATGTCGCATAACGAAGGATTTCGTAATGCTTCTTCATACAAATGCTTCTTTGAAAATATTTCTTCTATAGCTAAGTGTAACTTTCTTTAGCGAAAGATATACTCGCAGATGGTTGCCCATTCTTGTAAAAAGTAAAGATAATATGGTGATTATCTTCACCATATTAATAGATAATGTCAATAAATTTAATTCTGCTTGTGCTCCGGATATACCTCTCCTTCTAAAGCGCCTAATGCCCAAGTTCCATTTTATCTGACCAAAACTTCTTTCAACGGCTTTTCTTGCATTCATCTTTTCTTTATCCCGATGAACTTTCTCAGACATATCTTCACGAAGTTCTGCAAAATTTGTTCTTGTTATTCTTTTATGATCTTTTCCTACGCAGCACAATTTTTTTAGCGCGCACTCTTCACATTCATGACATTCATATATGCCTTTTTTTGTTTCCTTCAATATCCGTGAATTTGGACATGTGAAAATATTTGTCTCTTTGTCATATGTGAAATCATAAATGGTTAAGCGCTTGTTTCTTTCATCTAATTCCTCTAGGCTTGGCTTTCTTGTTTTCTCTCTGGAATCATTGATATATGCATCTACATTATTTTGCTTTATATACTCGTATGTTGATTGGCTTACATACCCGCTGTCTGCTATGTATTTTCTATTTTCGTCTTTTCCCAAAACAGTTTCCGTCTTTTCATGTTGACCGGCAAATTCATTATTATCCGAGCGGGATACTACTATTGACTGATTTACTATTAGTCCGCTTTGTGTATCTACCGATAGTTGCGCATTATAACCATTGGTGGCAATTGGCTGCATCATTCTTGCTTCTGTTTCTTCTATGTTGATCTGATGTTTTTCTCTGTCCTTTTTATTTTTGATTAACTTTTTTCTTTCTTCTAATTCCTTTTTAGCGCTCTCTGTCTTTTCTATTTTTTTATGTAGCTTTTTTTGCTCCTTCTCTAAGTGCTCTATTTCTTTGGTTTCTTTCTTGTCGGTTTCCTCTAGCTTTCTGAGCATCTTTTCCATTTGTTTGTCTAAATATTTACCGTATCGTTCTATTTGTTCTGAGCGCATACTATGTTTTTTGCTTGTTGCTGATGCGAACTTACTACCATCTATTGCTATCTCTGTAAACGTTGCTACCTTCTCCTTCTGAGCTAAGGCTATTACTTGTGAGCCTATTGTTGCTATTTCGCTTATGTTCTTTTTTATGAATCGGGCTATGGTTGAATGATCCGGCTTCCTTTGTTCCGTGATGAACATATAATATATATCTCGTTTACACTTCTTCTCTATTTCTCTACTGCTGAATATTCCTTCGCTAAATGCCATCATTATTATTGCTAACATATCTTCTGCCGGATATGACGGCGCTCCTACTTGTGAATATTTTTTATGAAACTCTCCGAAGTCCAATCGATTTATCAGACGGTAGAGTTTCATCGGCATTGAACTCTCTTCTATAAACGCATTGAGGTCTGGCTTGCTAAATTGTATTTCGTAGTAATCTTTCTTCCTTGATAGGACTGGCATTATCTTTTTTCTTTTTTTCTTCTATCAAAAATAACTACGTCTCCTAGTTTTTGTTCCTTCTCCTAAATCTTTTTATCCTTCTTTTTTCCTTTTTCTTTTGAATTATGCGACATCCACCTGGGGGAAGGGTTTGGATGGGCTTTTAATACTTCTGTAACGTTCCTTGTCTTTCTTTAGCTTTCTTGTCCCACTCTACGACTGTAGTCTTTAAGAAGTCAGCTTTATCAGCTCGTAAATCTTGCATATCAAGACCAATAAGTTTTTGTGCTTTTTCTTTAGTTCTGTAATCTGGCAAAGCGACAGGGTATCTTACCTTATGTTTTACAAGAACAAGGGCTATTTCTTTTCTGGCTTCTTCCGCTTTTTGAATCGCATTACCCAACACACGCAAAGCTTCAACTGGCGCATGGAAGCCAACACCATTAGATGCTGCTACCCAATCCCATCTCCACTGAGACTGACGAAGCAGTTTTAAAACTTTAGCCATTTCTGCTCGAGTTGCCTTGTTATCCCAGGCGATTTTCGCTTCTAGATGTGCAGCGGCTAGAGCTTTCTCTGCAAGTTTTAATAATTCTTTTACTTTGTCTTGTCTATCATTAACATTTTGAACAAGCTTTTCTGCCTTCTCTCTATGGCAAACCTGGCAGCTGTTTTCAATATTGTTTAATGGACTTTGTATGTGATGATCCGTGAACTTTACTCCACCTTCGGTTCTGTATGGCATATGGCAGTCAGCGCAAGATACTCCACGGTCTGCATGAACTCCCATCGAGAATAATTCATAATCCGGATGCTGGGCTTTTAACATTGGAGCTTTGCTTAATGCATGTTCCCAATCTTTGAAGTTAGCTTCATCATAATACTCTTCCATTTTCTCAACGCTAAATCCCTTATCCCAGGGGAATGTTAGATGCTTCCCTTCCCCTTTGAAATAATATTCAACATGGCATTGCGCGCAAACGAGTGAACGCATTTCGTTGTGCGAAAAACTTTTCATGTCCTTTCCTTGTCTCTGGAAAGCTTCAATCAAAGCCGGGCGGGTAATTCTCAAATCCATTGTTTTTGGATCGTGACAATCTTGACAGCCGATGGGGTTTACTATTTCTTGTCCTAGATCTTTCCATTTACCTTTGTAAAAATTTGTCACTCCCATTTTTTCCATCATTCTCGGTACATCAGGACTTTTGCAACTCCAGCAGGTTGCCGGCTGAGGACTTACTTTATTTCCACCAGTGCGTAGTATGTTCCTTATATCTTTTACTGCGTATGAATGTCCGCGAGGCGCGTTATATTCTTTTGAAAATGCATATCCCGCCCACATCACAACAAGTTCCGGTGAATCTTGCAAATAATCTCTTTTTGCCGAACCGGCATATTTACTCGCAAAAGTTGTGTCCGCCATTTTCATATAGCTTTCATATTCACGCGGATAATTTTCTCCCCACACTTCATTGCGCGGCTCCCAATCAGCAATTGGTTTAACTTGCTGAAGCGTGAACGATTCGTTCCTTCTCTCAATAATTGATGAAGCAAATAAACCGAGCAAGAAAACTACAACTACTGTAGCGCCAAATAAAACCCAGCCAAGCAGCGGTTTTTCTCTAATTCTTTCTTGAATAGATTTCATCTTACTTCCTCTTTCTTATTTAATTTTTGATTTTTTCGTTGTGTAAAATTTTCTAACCACTCCGGTATTGAGGGCTTTAACTGTGGTACGTTTGCATAAGGCGTTGATGACAAGCTGTGTATTCTTCCGTGCGGTGTTTCGCGGTGACAATCCCAGCAAAATTTTTCTGTCTGATCTTGCACATTTTTATTGTTAATCGCGCGCAGACTTGCCGGGTGAACTAAATTTGTATGGCATCGAATGCAGTTTTTTTGAACAGCTTCTTTGCCGGCTTCTTTTATCTGAATGACCTGCGGCTCCCAGCGCATCGTAAAATAGGTTGCGTGGCGCAAGCCGTCATTAGCTTTAAATAAATACTTGTTTATAAAATTATCCTGCGGTACATGGCAATCGTTACATGTTGCTACTCGCCCGTGGCTTCCTCTTTCCCAGGTTGCATATTGCGGATACATAACGTGGCAGTTAACGCAAGTCTTGGGATCATCCGATAGGTATGACGCGGCATTTGAGATATATATTACATAAAAACCTAGCCCGAAAAAGATTCCCAGCAAAATGATTACCGGCATTTTCCATCTGTCCGGCGGGACGAGTCTTGGTAAAATTTTTTTTAGGTTGCTCGCATTAGTGGATTGGTTTTGTTCCATTCTCCACTCCTTTCTCTGAAGCTTTATTTAGTTTTTCAATATCCGAAGTACTCATTGGGTGACCAATTGAGTTTACGTTTTTGTGTAACTCTAAGTAAACTTCTTTTGGAATTTTGTTTTTCCAATTTCCGGTTAGTATTCCTAAACCGGTAATTGCAACAAACAAAAGAACTACTCCAAAGGCAACAAGTTTTTTATCAATTTTTTTCTCTGTTCCAACCAGCTTTAGATCTAGTGTGTCTTTAACCGGGCAAACATCTATGCAGTTTAAGCAGCTTGTACATTCATCAGAGCGCACAGTAATTACTTTATCAACTTTAATAAAGGATGGACAAGCTTTCGCGCATAATCCGCAATCAATACAGCTAACCGGGTTACGTTTAATTTTTGCCGGACTTAATAAGCCCGTTATTCCAAGTAGCGCACCGTATGGACATAAGTAGCGGCACCAAAAATTCCTATAGACTATAGAAAACAAGAATAGAATACCAATTACAATTAAGGAGAAGCGGGATATCTCAGCGAAGAAATACCACATCTTTACATCAGACATAATGTTGTAAGTATCTCCAAGAAAATATTCCAATGCTAAACTGCTCATCGAAAAAACTGAGAATGCAAAAAAGAAGAGCAATAAATATTTTATCGAACGAAGAGCATAATCCAGATACTTCCAAATTTTAATTCTACGCTTGAATATCTTTTTGTGAATCTGCTCGCCGAAATCTCCTACTAGCTCGGATAGGAAGCCAACCGAACACATCCAGCTGCAAAAGGATTTTCCAAACACGAATGACATTCCAACAATAGCAATGAAGATAAAAAATCCCGCCGGATGAACTGGATGAATATTTCCGCTCGCAAAAAAGTAGTAAACACTCATCATCGCACTTATTGGTAAAAATCCTTCCACGCCGGGCGGTCTTGCGCTAAACTCTGCGGCTCCATTCGATTCCAAATAAGAAACAAATTGTGAAAATTCTATCCCAATCCAAATGCAAAGCAATGCAAACATGGTTTGAACAATAAAACGAATTTTCTGAATGGGCTTCTCTGTATTCTTAACTATTTTAGTTTTCTTTACCATAAATAGATTTCTTTTGATAAATCAGATAATTATTTCTGATTAAAACATACGAAGCTTTTCTGTTTTTGTCAAACAGAAAATTTTATCCGGTTAAGATATTTTTATTGCTTTAGTAAGAAAAAACGAATATCTTTAATCAGAGAAAAAATTCTTTTTAATAAGGAGAGGTACTGTGCTGAGGAAAATCATACAAATTGAAGAGGAAAAATGTGATGGTTGCGGCGCGTGTGTGCCGGAATGCCATGAAGGTGCATTACAAATTATTGATGGAAAAGCACGCTTAATAAGCGATCTATTTTGCGACGGATTAGGCGCTTGTCTCGGGCATTGTCCAACAGGTGCTTTAACAATTGTTGAGCGTGAAGCAGAACCTTACGATGAAAGAAAAGTTATGGATTATATTGTTAAAGGCGGACCAAATGTTATTAAAGCCCACTTGAAACATTTAAGAGACCACAAGGAATTTGAGTATTTAACTCAAGCGCTTGATTATTTGAACGATAACGGAATTGCAATTCCAGTTTTAGAAGAACTCTCTGAAGAGAAGCCTATTGCATGTGGTTGTTCCGGCTCTCAAGAACAAACCTTTGAAAACGCTGATTCTGCAGAAGAAGGACAACGACAGTCGCATTTAACTCAGTGGCCTATTCAGATGCATCTCGTTTCTCCTACAGCTGCTTACTATAGAAATTCTGATTTACTGTTAGCCGCTGATTGTTGCGCTTTTTCCTACGGAGATTTTCATGAAGATTTTATGAAGGGAAAATCCGTTGCAATAGCCTGCCCAAAATTAGATTCCAACAAGCAAGTCTATCTTGATAAACTTATTACAATGGTTAACGACGCCAACATAAAGTCTATCACGGTTGTGATAATGCAAGTGCCCTGCTGCAGCGGTTTAGCTCAAATGGCTAAACAAGCGGTTGAAAACGCAAATCGCGAAATACCAATTACTGTTGTAGTTATTGGTGTGCGTGGTGAAATTTTACAAACAGTTGAATTATAATGAGTGAAATGGAAAACAAAAATTTTTACGATGCGGCTTCCAGTTTCTATGATCAAATGATTAACTTCAAGAAAAATCTTGAGACAAGAAAAGCTGCATTCGAAAAGTTGTTTCCAGAAAAAGGATTCGCAGCCGATCTTGGATGTGGAACCGGAGTTGATTCAATCGCCTTAGCAATGAATGGGCATACTGTACTTGGTGTTGATCCTTCTTCAAACATGCTGGAGACGGCAAAATTAAACTCGAAGATTTATTCACAAAAAATATCTTTTCTTGAAAGCACCATCCTTTCGGTTCCTCAAACATATAACTCAAAATTCAATTACGTTATTTCACTCGGTAATACCTTTGCAAACGTTGAGGGAACAACCATTTACTCTACAATTCAAAGCATGTATGATATGCTTGCGAAAGGGGGCAAATGTATAATTCATATTCTAAACTATACCCTGATAAGTGTACAAAAAGAAAGAATAGTAAGCATAAAGCCGGATGAAAATAATTACTATGTCCGGTTTTATGATTTTGCTAATGGGCAAATTGACTTTAACATTTTGCGCTTTACTAAAAACAACTGTTCCGATTACAGCTTGATAACGACACAAGTTTACGGTTACAAGAAAGATTTGCTTACCAAAATATTTGATTCGGTCGGGTTTAGGGATGTGAACTATTGGTCCAATCTCGATGGAGCTGCGTTTGACATCAACACTTCTAAAGATTTGTTCATATATGCAGTAAAATAACTATAAGAGCTTAAGTTTGTTCTTGGTTTTCTCTTTCAAATCTTCCAGAGTTTCTTCGCTTAACATTTTGTAAGCTTCTTCCCTTAGCTTTCCCCATTTATCGTGAACCGGACATGGGGTTTCGTGCGAGCAGCCGGGAAAACCCAGCACGCACGTTTTAAATAAATCCAATCCGTCAATTGCTTCAACAATTTCTATCAGTTTTATTTCTGCGGGTTTTTTTGCCAGATAGAACCCGCCATTCTTTCCTTTTTTGGAGCCAATGATTCCGCTGCTTGTAAGGATCTGAAGAACTTTGGAAACAAACTCCTTGGGAACTTTTAATTCTTTTGATACCTCGGTAGCGTTAAAAACTCTGTCCTCTTTTGTAGAAAGAAACAGTACTGCTTGCAACCCTAATTCACAGGCTTTAGAAAAGATAACAGTCATAATTTTTGGTTTTTTGTTTTTAAGATAAAATAATTTGAGATACTTTCGAAATGGTTTTTACTGAAGATATACTAAATGGTGAAAAATTATTATAGAAAAGAAGAGGCTGTCTCATAAGTAATTTTTCTAATGAATAATCTGCGAAAATCCCCGCCTCGACGACGTAGTCGGGCGGGAGTTAAATCTGTGTCATCCGCGTGCTATTCTATGATAAAACATTACTTCTGAGAAAGCCTCAAATATTAATTAAGCGTGCTAACCGGTTGTGTGTCGGAGTTAATTATTATCTCTTGCACTTTTAGTTTAACCACGCCTTTATGTAGAATGTTGAGAGATTTGGCTGTTCCTTTTGATAAATCAAGATCGCGACCTTCTACGTAAGGACCTCTATCGATAATTCTGACTATTATTGACTTTCCATTGCGAAGATTAGTTATTTGCAAAAGCGTTCCGAATGGAAGTGATTTATGAGCTGCAGTTAGTGCCATTTGGTTATAAGTCTCTCCGTTTGCAGTTGTCTTCCCATGAAAACGAGGACCATACCAGGAAGCCGTCATAATTCCCATTTCGTTTAACTCTATAGGAACTAAATTAGGCTCTGCATCTTTGCTGACACTTATTTTTGGCAGTCCGTGATTATCGCCCGCCGAAGTATCACCAAGGTTGATGAGTCCAACCGTAAGAACTACAAGACTTATAATTGATAAAACTTTTATGTAACGCAAAAAAACCTCTTAATTAGTTTAACATAGATGAAGATTAGGAAAATTAGGAGACTCGACTTACAGGTAGCGCTATATCTTTAGGTAAGTCGTGAACCGTCTGCTGGTTCTGAACAAATTTTCGTAATGAGCTACTGTTTGCTCAATTTGAAAATCGCGTGAAAGAGAAATTGCATATAAATCGCAATTGAATGCGGTACTGAATTGTAAGTTGCTTGTACCGTTGGGTTTGGAATTCGGAAGATCGATATTCAGATAATATTTCTCGGAAAGACCATACTTCACTATAGTTTGAGTTCGTGAGGATTTCTCTTTAACTATTGGCGAACCGGGAGTTGCTACTGCAAGTCCGACCAAAAGTAACCCGAGGCAATATGTTAGAATTTTAATTTTCACAACTGTTTCTAATGTTGTCTTTATCGACTATGTAAATTTAGGCATTTTGAGAAAGGCAGACAAAGAATAGGCTGGTTTAAATCACATCTAAAAAACGAAAGGTGCTATAATAGCTTATTTTCGCACTTTCGAGAATAATTTTTCTCCTTAATATTTCATCTGTTGCAATATATTTTTGCTTTGAATCGGTTTATAATCAGCCTTATAAATCTGATTATGGGTTTGTTACAGTTATAGGACTTTAATTTTTATAACGCTTATGTCATCTTCAAACTCACCTGCAGTGTAAGCATAAAGTTCTTTCTTGATTTGCTCTAGTGTATCTTCGGACGCATCAACTTTGCTTAAAAATTCTACAAGTCCTTCTTCTTCATACATCTCACCGGCTGAATTTCTAGCTTCTGTAATTCCATCCGTTACCAAAAAGAGTTCGTTGCCGCTTTCGAGCTGAAGTTCGTGATCTTCATATTCGCCGGAATGGCTGAAACCAAGTAACAATCCTTTAGAAATAAAACTTTGCACACCACTGCTTGATTTATAGAAAAGAGGCAAATCTCCAGCGCCGGAATATTTTAAGATTTTATTCTTTCTATCTATAATGATAACCGAAAGTGTTATGAACACTTCAGAAATCCGTTCATCTTTGAAAACCGATTCGTTTACTTTGTGGAGAACATCGCTAGGCTTGTACTCTTTGGTTGATTCAAGAACAAAGCGGGTAGCGCTGCGGACGTAACCGGCGTAAGCAATTGCAAAATACCATGCACCCCAGCGTTTGCCCATCGTATCGCCAAGAACCACAACCAAATTATCATCATCAATTTTGATGTAATCTATAAAATCGCCCCCGGGTACATTCTTATGCGGCTGATGCCAGTGAGAAATTTCAAATCCTTCAAATTTGGGAAATTCATCTGGAACAACTCTAACTCCCATTGTATCGGCAGCTTTTTGTACTTCATCAACAACTTTGGATCTTTCTTTCTCAAGTGTTTTCAGAATTGCCGCTACTTTTGCCAGCACTACCTTCGGACTGGATGTTTTTATTATGTAGTCTTCAATTTCTAAATCGTAACCCTGAAGAATATCGTCTTCTTCACCTTTGGCTGTAAGAAAAATAAATGGAATTTTTTTAAGCTCTTCATTTGTTAATAGTTTCTTGCGGAATTCATATCCATCCATTTCCGGCATCATCACATCACTAATAATTAAATCGGGCATAATTTTTTCCGCAATCTCGTAACCTTCTCTTCCGTTTGTGCCAACAGTAACTTCATAGCCGGCTTTGGTGAGATTGTATTGGAATAGTTTAGCAATGTTGAACTCATCTTCAACAAGAAGTATTCTATTTGCTGTTTTGCTTTCTGCCACTTAAATCTCCAAATTTTACCATGCTAAATATTTTTAGAGTTTAGAATGGTGTTTCTATTTATGAAAACTTTTAATTGCGTCTTGTAGTTCCGGATATGTTTCAAAAACCCGGAAAAGTCTTGTAAGCTCAAACATTGAGCGGACGGGCGGTTTGAAGCCAACAAGTTTTAGATCGCCTCCTTGCTTAACTACTTTCTTAAGAGTACCAACAATAACACCCAAAAAAGTTGAGTCAAGAAATTCCACAGCCGATAAATCTACAATTACTTTGATATAACCAGCGCTAATCTTTGGTGTTATCTTTTCTTTAAGATACTCTGCTTCGCGAATCGTAGCTCGTTCAATATTTATTATCTCCACCAGAATATCATCAATAACTTCTTCAATTATGCCCATCTCTAATTCCTATTTGTAATCAGTTTAATTTTTAGATGAATCAATTTTATATTTTTCCATTAGTCTGTAAAGCGTCGCTCTCCCTATTCTTAGTTTTCTGGCGGCTTCAACAATATTGCCTCCGGTAACTTTAAGAGAGTGGCGAATTGCTTCTTCCTTTAGTTTTTCGAAAGGAATTACGGGTGATTCATCGCCAAACAAAACTCCGCTTCCGTTAAGGCTGGCAGAACCGGCTTGGTGAGTAATTGCTTGAGGGAGAATATCAATATCAATTGATTCTGTATCGGTTAAGATCATGCAGCGCTCTAGCAAGTTTTCCAATTCCCTAATGTTGCCCGGCCAATCATAATCATACAAATACTTGAGTGCTGTTTTAGTAACACCTCTAATATTCTTGCCAAGTTTTTCATTAAAGGTTTTTACAAAGTGATTAATCAGCACAACAATATCAGCCTTGCGTTCGCGCAGTGCCGGAATTTGAATTGGGAACGAACTTAATCTATAATACAAGTCTTCGCGAAATTGCTTGTTATCAACTGCGTTTTTCAAATCTCTATTGGTTGCTGAGATTATACGAACGTCTGTTTTTAGGACTTCATTTCCGCCGACGCGCTCAAACTCTTTTAACTGAATTACTCTAAGAATTTTTGCTTGCAACGACATTTCCATTTCCCCTATTTCATCAAGGAATATCGTTCCCCCTTTAGCGAGTTCAAACTTTCCAACCTTTCTTTGATGTGCACCGGTGAATGCCCCTTTCTCGTGCCCGAACAATTCGCTTTCAAGTAACTCTCTGGGAATGGAGGCACAGTTTACAACTACAAATGGTGCCGTTTTGCGCTTACCATTGTAATGAATTGCCCGCGCAACCAATTCTTTTCCCGTTCCGCTTTCGCCGGTTATAAGGACAGTAATATCATTATCAAGAACTTTAGATATCATTCTAAATGCTTCTTGCATTTTTTTATCTGCCGAGATTATGTTTTCGAAACTGTATTCTTTCTGAAGATTTTCTTTAAGCTTTTCAACTTCACGTTCGAGATCAAAATTCTTTATCGCGTTTCTTATTGCCGGCTCAAGACGGTTTTTGTCAACAGGCTTAGGGAAATAATCGAAAGCGCCTAAACGAACGGATTCCAAAGCAACTTCAACACTTCCCTGTGCCGAGAGCATTATGACCGGAAGATTTGGAACACGCTGTTTTATTCTTCCAAGAACTTCGTTGCCGTTAATATCCGGCAACATTATATCTAAAAGAATTAAATCCGGATTTTCGGAAAGAGCGCTGAGAGCTTCATTACCGCTTGTAAATGTTTTAACGTTATATCCCCACTGATTTTTAACCCAGTGGATAAGCATTTTAAGTATTGATTCTTCATCATCAATTATAAAGATTAGTTTTTCCATGTCACTCGGCTGAATTTATTTTGGTAAGCGAATTATAAATGTTGTTCCTTTGTTCTCTTCGGAACGAACTTTGATAAATCCTTTGTGAAGATCAATTATTTGCTTTGCGCTAACGAGCCCAAAACCCGCGCCGGTTAACTGAGCGCCCGGTCTTGTAACTTTCCCGAACTTCTGAAACAAATTCGGTAAATCTCTTTCTGGTATTCCAATTCCGGTGTCAGAGATTGCAACTTCAATTTCTTTTCCGAAATCTTGAATAAACACCGAGATTCTCCCGCCGGCGTTTGTAAATTTTACTGCGTTAGAAATGATGTTTGAAAAAACTTTCTTTAAGCGTTCGCGGTCTGCACTAATTTGCAGTTCGTTTTGAGAATACTCTTTGGAAAGAATAAGATTTTTGTCGTTAAAATTTGATTCGAAACTTAAGAGAACTTTTTCCAGTACATCTGTTATATCAACTTTTTCCCGGTGTAGTTCTTCTTCACCGGATTCTAACTTAGAAAAATCTAGAAGGTCATTAATTAATTTCGCAAGACGTCGCCCTTCGGTAAGAATAATATTGCTAAACTCTTTTAGTGTGTCTTTGGAAATGTCTAAATCAAAATAAATTGTTTCTGCAAAGCCTACAATAGATGCAAGAGGTGTGCGGAGTTCGTGAGATACGTTAGAAATAAATTCGCTCTTTAATTTATTCAGCTCTTCTAGTACAGTGATCTTATGACGAGCCCGTTCACGTTCAATTGAAATAATTCGGTTGGCTTCAATCAGTTTAGCGTTCAGCTCCTTTATTTTCAGTTCATCATTTTTCCTACGCGTAATGTTTCTGCCAATGCTCAACATTCCGCTAACCACACCATCTACCAATACGGGTCTTGCATGTATTTCAAATAATACACTTTTATCAAAGCGGTCCAAAAAATATGCTTCAAAAATAGTTATCCCGCTCGATTCCAAAATTTTTGTGAAAGCTTCTACTACTTTTTGTTCTTCCTCTTTATCAACAAACTCAAGAAAATGCCTGCCAATCATTTCTTCCGGAGCGTAGCCCAGGGCAGTTGCTCCGCTTTTGTTCACCATACTGAAGTAGCCAAATCCATTTAGTATAAAAATCAAATCGTCTGCTGTATCAATCAACATACGGAAACGGTCTTCAGAGTTTTCTAAACGGAGTTGTGTTGTTTTTTCCTCAGTTATTTCTTGAATAATGCCGACTATTCTGCTGACTTCATTATTTTTAAAAATTGGCGCTCCGCTATGACGAACCCAATGTTCTTTTCCAAAGCGGTCGTGTATTTTATATTCTATTGATGCTTCTTTACCCTGTCTAAGCTCACCAATAAATTTTTTAAAGTTTCCGAAATATGCTGGAGCTATAGACCGAAGTATTTTTGTTTTATTCTTATAAACTTCTTCCGGCGGATATCCGAAAACCGTCCTCACAGCTTCTGAAACAAAATTATATTTTGTGCCGTCTGGACTTGTTGAATAGAGCACTGAGCTAATCGAGCTAATTGTTTCGTTATAAATATTTTGAATTTCTCTTTCGTTAGTTACTTCAATAAAAAAACTATATGCATAAAATTCTTTTCCGGTTTTAGCTATAAAAGTGTTTATCTGAAACCATTTATTGAATCCGGTTTCGGGTGAAAATTTTAGTTCTACGTTTGTAATACTTGTTTGCTTTTCGGTAGCTTGTAAAAATGGAAGTTCTTCGAACGATAATTTTCTATTGTTAATGTCTAAGAATTTTGCTTCCTTAAAAAATTCGTAGGATACTTTATTTTGAGCAATCCCTAACATTTCTGCTAAACTTTTACTTGCTTTGATAAAACTTTGTTTGTTATTGGTTATCAGAATTGGTGCGTTCGAATCAAAAATATCGCTCTGAGCGGAAATCTCTTTTTTAGATTTCGTGTTTCCTTTTGAGGCAGTTTTGGATTTAGAACTTGCGTTTTTCTTTTCGTTTTTGGATTTCATCAGAAAATTGGTCGTTATTTTGAGTAGAAGATAAGAAATTCAATTGATATTTATTGCCAGCGAATTCGTTTAAAAGAGTAGAATCCGAAAGCAAACACAGAACATAGCAATGCTGAGAAAAGCCAGTATCCATTTTGTTTATTAAACTCTACCAATCCGGCTCCGAGTAACGGACCGGCTATTGTCCCGATTCCATACATCATTATATAGTAACCATTTGCTTGAGCTATATACATTTTATCTACTTGCTCAATCGTGTAATTTAATCCCACTGTATAAAAAGCAGGAACAATTCCTCCAATTAAAAAGAAAACTGCCAACAAGAAATAATAATTTGAGTTAAGCGTTGGTAGGGCAAAAAGCAAGCCAAGAGTGAGTGCAATTACAAGAATTAATTTAAATTTTGAAACCTTATCGGAAAGACGGCTAACTAAATAGCCGAGAATAATTCCTCCAACGACAAACGATGCTAAAAAAATGAGACTTCATTGCTTGTAAAATTATTCCTCAGCCCGTAAATCGGTAGCGCAACAATAACCGAGGATTCAAAAAGCCCGTAAACCATGGATGATACTAAACCTATCAGAGGCATTTGCCTTAACGAAAGTTTACAGATGATTTGTTTGTTAGAATTGGTTACAATGTCGGGGGCCATAAGTATTCCCCAGTAAAAACGAAATAGGTTCATAAGTATTCCTCAGATAGGACCATAAGGTTTCCCCAGTTGAGGTTCAAAAGTATTCCTCAGTCCAGGGTCATAAGGTTTCCCC
>DAIEQT010000186.1 GCA_027347545.1 Ignavibacteria bacterium
CATTTTAGTGCCGCAAGAAGAATTTTTAGATAGATCACAGCCGGTACAGCCGCCGCAGCCTGAGCTAACTCTCTTCAACCGCAAATTTCTGAAGAAGGAAAAACCTATATAACTTATTGTTGCTAAGATAATCGTGTAAACCAGCATATCTTGATTCATAAAAACCTCTAAAAAATTGAGCCAACCTGGTATGCTATAAAAGCAACTAACCATGCCAGCATAGTAGTATAAACCATTGTAAACGAAGCCCACCGCAAATCAGCTTCCTTTTTGATTGCAGCTATTGTTGCCACGCAAGGAAAGTAAATAAGTATAAATAGCATAAGTGAATAAGCAACGAGCGGAGTGAATACTTTTTCGCCGATGCGAGGACCGCTTGTAAATGTCTGCTGTTGTAATTTATTTCTAAGATTCTGTCAAGTTTCGTCAGCGCTCATATCTGATTGATATAACACGCCCATCGAACCAACTACGATTTCTTTTGCTGCAAGTCCGGTAATAATGCTAACGCCAATTTTCCAATCCCAGCCAAGCGGCTGAATTACCGGGGCTATCATGTGTCCTAATTTTCCGATATAAGAATTTTCTAGGCGCTCGGACTCTTGATGAATATCAACCTGAGCAAGATGTTCAGCTTTAACTTTTTCGGTTAAGGAAGCATCAGCAGAAATTTGTTCACGTATTGAATTATAATCTTTTGAATATTTCACATCGCGAGGGAAGTAACCTAATGCCCAAATCAAAATTGATGCTGTTAGAATTACAGTTCCCATTTTAGTTAAATATTGCAAACTCTTATTCCACATGTGAACCGAAGTGTTGCGGAGAGTTGGAATTCTATATGGCGGAAGTTCCATTACAAAAGGAACATCTTGCTTTGCAAAGAAAATTCTTTTGAAAAGAAGAGCAACCAAAATTGCCAGCACAATTCCAATTACATAGATTGATAAAAGCACAAAACCTTGATTGTTAGGGAAGAACGCCGAGATTAGCAAAACATAAACCGGTAAACGAGCACTGCAAGACATGAAGGGGAGAATCAGCATTGTGAGAATTCTGTCCTTACGGTTTTCTAAAGTGCGTGTTGCCATTACTGCCGGAACGTTGCAGCCAAATCCCATTATTAGCGGAATGAAAGATTTACCGTGCAAACCGATTTTGTGCATCAGCTTATCCATAATGAAAGCTGCTCTAGCCATGTAGCCGGTGTCTTCCATCAACGAAATGCAGAAGAAAAGAATTAAAATGTTTGGCAGAAAAATTATCACTCCTCCAACACCGCCGATTATTCCATCAACAATTAAATCGCGAAGTGAGCCAGCTGGTAGAATGCCGGTAACTAAATTCCCGAGCGCACTAACTCCGGCATCAATCCAATCCATTGGATAACTGCCGAGAGAAAAAGTAAGCTGGAACATCAGCCATAAGAAGAAAATGAAAACCGGGAAGCCAAGAAATTTGTGAGTTAAGATTACATCTATCGCGTGGCTCGTCTGGCGTTTGTTAATTAATTTTTGCTCGAATGTTTCTTTTAGTACGCCGCTAATAAATCCATACTTTGCATCGGCAATAATTGTTTCGGCTCTCTCTCTGTATTCTTTTTCCAGACTGACAATCTCTTTCTTAGCAACAGATAGAATTTCTCTACTGTCTGGAAACTTTGCTATCTGCGCTGCAAAAGATTTATCATTCTCAATCAACTTTAGTGCAGCGTAACGGGGATAAAACAGATCGCTGATTTGTTTGTTCTTCTTTATCTCAGCTTTAATTTTCTTTACCGACTCTTCAACGTTTGTTCCGTAGTTAATGTGAGCATGGCGTGCAACACTATCTCTGTTTTCATAAACATCAATTACTTTTGAAAAGAGTGCTTTGATTCCTTCACCTTTGGAAGCAACGGTAGTAACAATTGGAATACCGATTATTTTACCAAGATTATCATAGTCAAGCTTATTGCCTTTATCCTCAAGTTCATCGTACATGTTGATCGCGATTACAACATTTATATTCATATCCATCAACTGAGAAGTGAGGAAAAGATTGCGCTCAAGGTTCGATGCATCAATTACGTTTACAACAACATCCGGCATATTTTCGGAAATGTGTTTGCGTACAAACAATTCCTCCGGCGAATATTCCGAAATGGAATATGTTCCGGGAAGATCGGTAATGTTTATTGTGTAGCCGTCTTGTTTTAAGTAAGCTTCTTTCGAATCAACAGTTACTCCGCCGTAATTGCCAACATGCTCATGCTTTCCGGTCGCATAGTTAAACAATGTAGTTTTGCCGGAGTTTGGATTGCCGACAAGCGCAATATTTATTGTACGGGTTTTCTCGGCAATTGCCTGTTCAATAAAATCATCAGTAATGGTTCCTTCAAAATTAGATTCTGAACTGGTTGCAAGTAAATCTGCCGGAAGTACTTCTATTAACGCGGCTTCACTCCGGCGTAAAGAAACACGGAAGCCGAGAATTTCATATTCAATTGGATCTTGAAGCGGGGCGTTCTTAATTACCTTAACAAATTTTCCCTTAACAAAGCCCATCTCTGTAATGCGTTTACGGAACGCGCCGTGCCCGATTACTTTTGTAATTACACCCGTCTCGTTGTTCTGAAGATCGGAAAGATGAGTTGCCGTTATGGTTTCAATAAATGTCATGTTAAAAGTTTATTCCAAATCTGATGAAAGCTGCGAGCGCGTTATCTAAATTTTTTCCGCTTCCCGCCGGATTTATTATGTACTGAAAATCGGGTTGAATGAAGAGGTTTTCAGCTAATGTAGTTCTATAAAATATTTCTATAGCTGTCTCACTTTTCAAGTTGCTGTTGTTCAAACCGGCATGTGCAAAAGCAATCCCGAGTTCGTTTTCACATTCATTGCCGGAAATACCGGAACAGCTAAAACCGCCGCCGATGTAATAATTGTGAAGATTTATAGTCCCGGGACTTACAGCCATCTGAACAAAGAATCCTACATTTGAATTATCGCTTTTTCCCCAAAATGTTTGATCTGCAATAATGTAAAAGCCATAATTTCGGTCGAACACAGTTTCAGGTAAGCCTGTTTCTTCATTCATTTCGCTTAAATGTGTGTGAAAATAAGTTCCGGCTTTTATTGTTCCAGGCATATTGTAAAAATTTGTTGCAAGCTGAAATTCCGAGAA
Source organism: Ignavibacteria bacterium (assembly GCA_027347545.1). Lineage (GTDB taxonomy): Bacteria > Bacteroidota > Ignavibacteria > Ignavibacteriales > Melioribacteraceae > Stygiobacter. The sequence continues at coordinate 3,166 of DAIEQT010000186.1, forward strand.
CATTAGAACACCGTTTCCGCTGCTCAGCTGCCAATTTAAATTATACTGATTGTTTTCGAAGCCTTCCGGTAAGCCGTCAAATAACGCCGCTTTGAATTCAAGAGCATCGCTTAACCTAAATTTTCCGGTAACACCTAAAGCTGTTAATGGAAAGATTGGAACCGGAATATTTTCTGCAATAATGGAAGGAATGCCAAAAGAACTATTAATAAACTTGGCGGCATAATCGTTTGCTAAAAATTCTGCGTTTAAGTCTTGCAAACCAAGTGTAAGTTGTGTTGAACCAAAATTGTGTTTATACCAAAGCTCTTGTATATAAATATGGTTTCCAGCTTCGATGTTAGATGCAACTTGAAAATCTCCAAATAGCTTTTCTGAGGGAGTAGCCCCATGAGTACCCGCGCCGTTTATAAAAAACTCTCCATTATTCCATAATCCTATATTTCCGGTTTCAAATCCTATCTTCAAATTTGCCATTCCTAAATAAGCAGTACCACGTTTATTTCCGCCGGAAATATTACCTACAAAATCTCCTATGTATGACGCTTCTTTATTTAGCTTTGTCGAGCCGATAACCAGGCTATCTGAATTTATACCGGCACCCGTTACAGGGAAAGCAGATTGAGAAAACATATTGCAATTACACATCATTATAACTGTGAAAATCTTTAAGCAAAACCACATTATCCCTTTCCAAATTTCTATAATTTCTGCTTGAAAATTATCCGGTAGGAATGATGCGTTCAATCACCATTAGTTGGGAATTTTGCGCGTTTAATCACCATTAATAGGGAGGAAAAAGCCGCTTATTTACTGAAGTTCCGCATGAGTTGAATTTTGTGAAATATTCTTAGTGAAACTTGGTGACTTAGTGCCTTTATGGCTCAATTTCTTATGTTTTCTTTTTGCCACCAAGTCACAAACCTGCCCGCCACGTTGAACATACTTTAGCAGGCGGGGAGACAAAGAAATCACAAAGTATGTAACTTCAGTTATTTGGCGAAATCCTCAATTAGAATGATTTTGTTAGAGATGGCGTAAATAGTGAGACCGGATTGGCTTTTGATGCCAGTCTTCTGCGAAATATTTTTTCTATGACTAATTACCGTATGTATGCTGATGTTCAAGTTGTCCGCTATTTCCTTATTTGAAAATCCTTTTACAATTAATTTGAGTACATCTATTTCTCTTTCGGAAAGCTGCTCATGTTCAACATCGTTGCTGTGAATTTCCGAATTGCTGAGATTCTTAATCTGCTCTGCGATTGATTCACCCGAATCGGTTATGTTAATTACTTTATCGAAAAGGGAAAGAAGCTGCTGATCGAAAAAATTATAGATAAGCGCAACCCAAACAATTCCCGGGTGATTTTTTTTAGCCGAAAGAAATTCTTTGTTTTTGTTTTGAATTTGCGATGGGTTGATAACAGCAAGCTCAAGCTTGCCAAGTGCTGCTAGATTTTGAATCTCGTTTAAATCATCAGTGCGCAGTAAATGAAATTGCTGTCCGGATTTAGAAAGAACATTGGAAAGTCCTTCGAAAACAATTTGAGAAGGCTCCAAGACAGCAATATTTTTAATCTGTTTATTCACCGGCTTCAATTCTGCTTACAAGAGGAATGAGTATCGTTTCTTCAATAGTGGAATGAATATTCAAATCGTTTTCCAGCTCGCACAAGCTTGTTATAATTTTTCTTCTCAGCACTCTATCATTTTTAACCGGAACGTGTTTCAGCAAGAGCTCTTTCAAATCATTCAGCTTGAATTCAATATCAGTGTGATGTTCCTGGTACTCACTAACAGAATATTTTTCTTGTTTCTCTGTATCGCCGGAGGACTCATTCTTCAGAAGACGATTGAAGTATGGAAACGCTACACGGTTTTCGTAATGTAAATGTTCTTTCACTTCTTTGAAGTATTCATCAAAAAACTTTTCGATTAACTGAATCTCTGCCGAATTGTTCTGCACATGCAGTTGCTCGAAGTAGCTTCTTATTTCGGGGTACTTTTCATTCTCGTAATAGTTGTGGGAGTTCTTTAAGAACTTAATAATTGTAGTAAGGTCTTCTCGTGTAAGGTTTTGGTGCTCAGTCGGCTGAAATCCATTGTAGAGATTGGCAAAAATCAAAAACAGTTCTTCACTTATATTATTAGTTGCGCATAATTGCTTAACTGTTTTCTCATGCACAATAAAATCCATTTCAAAATGTTCCATCAACAGAAGTAAGCTGGGGTTCTCGAAAATCAAGCTGGAGATTTTCATCTCCG
>DAIEQT010000504.1 GCA_027347545.1 Ignavibacteria bacterium
AAAGCTCCCGGCATAAATGATTTTGTAAATACAAGTTTGGTAGGAAATCTAATTTCCTCAAACGAAAAAATTAATTTTAATCTCGGCTCCGGGTATAGAGTTGGAGCTAACTTCTTTAGAGCAAAGTGGGAAAGTGTTTTCATCACGGCAAAAGGATTCTATCAATTCTTAAAAGAAGAGCACACTGCTAACAATGCCTCTCAAGCTCAACAAAAATTTCAAATGAAGATGAACCACTGGGGTGTAGGCCTGGATATAGGCATTCCGGTTAATTCGTTTATCGATTGGAAAATTGTTGAAGGCGGAGTAACATTTTACAGTGCCGAACTTAACTATCAGAACTTTGCCGATAATTCTCTTTCATCAGAAGCTAAGTATTCTCCGGAGAAATCAAAACCAAGTTACTACGCCGGGACGGGAATTATTCTTCACATCATTCCGGATTACATGAGCTTAGAGGGAACAGCAACTTATTATTTTATGAATATTGACGAATTTCGGAGAAATATAACCGATGTTGGTGTCATTAGAATTACCAATCCAATTTCAAAGGCTGGCTGGGGCGGTACACTACAACTAAATATTAGTTTTCCATTCTAAGGTGAAAAATGAAAGCAACTAAACTTGACAAAGCATGTATTATCGCAATCAAAGATTGTATGGGCGCTCAAAAAAACGAGTCAGTATTAATTGTTACAGATGAATTCAAAAATAAAATTGGTTATGCGTTATTTAAGAATGCTAAAGAGTTGGGGCACGAAGCAGTTTTTCTGGAATTCAAATCCCGCGAGATGCACGGACAGGAACCGCCACAGCAAATCGCTGAGATGATGAAATTGTTTGATGTAGTTCTTTGTCCGACAGCTAAATCTTTAACTCATACAAACGCAAGAAGAAATGCATCCGCGCTCGGCTCGCGCATTGCAACATTTCCTGGAATTACAGAAGAAATCATGGTTCGCGGACTAAACGCGGATTATCATAAAATAGCTGCGCTTACAATTAAGTTACAAGAAATTCTAAATGAAATTAAAATTGTAAGAGTAACGGCGCCAAATGGTACAGATATTACAATGAATATTACCGGAAGGAAGGCGCTTCCGAGCAAAGGGCTGTTTCACAAAAAAGGGGAAAGTGGAAATCTGCCAACCGGTGAAGCTTACATTGCGCCGTTAGAAGGAAAATCCAATGGAGTATTTCTTGTTGATGGTTCAATGGCTGGCATTGGTGTTATCAAAGGAAAGCCAATCAAAATTGAGGTTGTTGATGGCTATGCGGTTAACGTAACCGGCGGACCGCAAGCAAAGAAATTAGATGAGACTCTGAATAAATATGGAAAACTCGCTCGAAACATAGCCGAGTTTGGTATTGGTACAAACGATAAAGCTAAACTTAGCGGCGTTCTTCTTGAAGATGAAAAAGTGATGGGCACAATTCACATTGCTCTCGGCGATAACAAATCCATGGGCGGAAATGTTGATATCCCTATTCACCTCGATGGAGTAGTTAAGAAGCCAACAGTTTACTTTGATGATAATATGATAATGAAGGCTGGAAAACTTCTAATTTAGCCAAAAACTTCATAGTACTTTCAATTTGTAAAACCCCTCGGGTTTTCATTATATTTGCGGCTCAAAAAACAAGCCATCTATGAAAATCCTTAACAACCTTAATTCTGAACAACTCCAAGCGGTAGAATATAATGCCGGTCCTCACATGATTGTAGCCGGTGCCGGATCTGGAAAAACCCGCGTTTTAACTCATAAAATCGCACTTTTAATTGAAAAGGGAACTGAGCCTTCGGCAATACTTGCTCTAACTTTTACGAATAAAGCTGCAAAAGAGATGAAGGAAAGAATTAGATCTCTGATTGGTAAAAAGGCTGAAGAACTCTGGATGGGGACTTTCCATTCAATTTTCTCCCGTGTATTGAGAGTTGAGTCTGAGAAAATCGGATATCGCTCAAATTATTCCATCTATGATAGAGAAGACTCTGTTTCACTAGTGGGCAATATTATTTCGAACCTGAACATCACTTTGGAATCTATTACTGCAAACGGAGTTCAGCACAAAATAAGTTACTTGAAAAACCAGATGATTATGCCGCAAGATTTTGAAAAATCATCTGGGTTGACTCCATCTGATAAAAAATTTGCAGAAATTTATACGGAATACAACAAGCGTCTTTTTGAAAACAACGCAATGGATTTTGATGATCTTTTGTTGAAACCAATTCAGTTGTTTGCAGAAAACGAGAAAGTCTTGAGCAAATACAAAAAAATGTTCAAGTATATTTTGGTTGATGAGTACCAGGATACAAACATTGCTCAGTACGAACTTCTTAAGCTCTTAAGCCCTGCAAAAGACAAAGTTTGTGTAGTAGGTGACGATGCGCAAAGCATTTATAGCTGGCGCGGTGCTGAAATCAAGAACATGCTTAACTTCAAAAAAGATTTTACCGGTTCAAAGATTTTTAGACTCGAACAGAATTACCGCTCTACAAAAATGATTCTTGCTGCTGCTGATTCTGTAATCAAGAATAATACTTCTCAAATTCCGAAAACACTTTGGACAGAGAATCCGGATGGCGAGCTGCTTACGCTAATTAAAGCAACAGATGAAAAAGATGAAGCTTATCAGATAGCAAAAAAAATTAAGAAAGAAGTAACAACTAAGAAACTCTCACTTAACGATATAGCAATTT
>DAIEQT010000219.1 GCA_027347545.1 Ignavibacteria bacterium
GCTCAATAAAAAACAAAATGGTTTGGTAAATTTTGTTTCGCATCATGGCAAGTTTTCGTTAAAGCCGGGTGAGGAAATTAATGTTCGCTACTTTCGGGGCTGGCAAGATCAAAAAGAAGATTTGCAAAAGCTTGCAGATGAAATTGAAAAGCTAAAGACTGAGCCGCTGCAAAAGTATGTTGATGCTAATGTAAAATTGTTCGGTAAAATTCCTCGAATAAAATTTAAAAACGAAGAAGAAAAACTTGTTTACTTAAGTTCGTTTAATCTTGCACGCGGAAGTTTTTATCCGTCCACAGAAAAAGCCAATCATAATTTTTATGTTTTTTCGCGCCAGCCGCAGTGGGGTTGGGGACACGGTCATCAAGTTCTGCATGAATCATTAAGCATGTTGGCATACGCATATCTCGATCCGCAATCGGCACAAGGTTCACAGAGAATCTATATTGATCAGCAGCGTGAGGATGGCTTAATTGCTTACCGCCACGGTCCACGCGGCTCGCAAGACTATCCTCACTTTAGCAAAGAGCTAAACAAAAATATGTCAACGACGTCTGCACCATTCTTTAGTTGGATAAATTTGGAAGTTTACAAAATCAGCAAAGACAAAAAATTTCTTTCCGATTCTTACGAAAGCGGAACTAAATATCTGAAGTGGTTAATTGAAAACCGTGATCTTGATAAAGATGGTTTATACGAATGGGGACCATATGGCATTATCGAAAATGTGCGCGATTGGTACAACGCGGTTTTTCAAGTTAGTAAAGACCGTCACCTTGATGTTGATAAGGAAGATATTTCCGATGAACTGGAATGTGTAGATTTAACACTGATGATGATTAAAGAAATGCGCTCGCTTGCGGCGATGGCTAGAGAGCTTGGTCAGAAGGAAGCTTCGCATGCTTGGAAGGAAATGGCAGACTTAACGAGCAAGTTGGTAAATGAAAAAATGTGGGATGACAGCAGCAAGTTTTATTATTCAATTAATAAGAAAGATCACTCATTCAAATTCTTGACGCGTGATTTGCGGCGAATGGAAATAATTGGTTTCTTGGCTCTGTGGGCAGAAGCCGCCCCTAAGGATAGAGCTAGAGAGTTGGTAAAACATCTTACTAATCCGGAAAAGTTTTGGCGTAAGTATGGAATACCAACTCTTACCGCAGATGATGTTTGGTACACGCCTTATGTTGATTATTGCTGCAAGTGGAATGGACCGGTTTGGCTTTTGTGGAATTACATGGTTCTAGACGGACTGAAAAAATATGGCTACAAAAAATTGGCAGCGGAAGTTGCCGATAAAATGATGCTTGCTGTTTCAACTCAGCTGAAAAAGAATCACAACTTTTGGGAATCCTTCAGTGCGGATAATGAAGTGCTAAACTCGCCGTCCAATTATATTTGGGATTCTATCATGGCGCGTGTACTTATAGACAAATACAAGAAGTAAGCGCACGAGATACATGCATTATGTCTTATAACGAAACTGTCTGACTGCGAAACAAAATTTGTTATGAATATATTAACTTTCGGATAGTTAATGACGTCAAGCAATTCAATCAAAATGGTTAAACACATATGAAATTTGCAAAAATATTTTTCATGCTTGCAACAGTAACCGGGAGCTCGTTAGCGCAAACTATCTGGATTAAAGATGTAAACAGCCGGCTGGTTTCTAAGGCCTCTGTTTCGGTGCAGGTGGTTTATAAATCAACAGAATTTCTATTAGAAAGCTCAAAAGAAAAATTCTTTACTGCTGTTACAGATACTTTGGGGAAACTTAAAATCTCCGGCGAATACAGTAAGGAAGAATTTTCTGTGGAATCGGTCTCGATTAAAGTTCAGCATAAAGATTACGAACCGTTTGAAGTTACAACAAAGGAATATTCAAGCTCGCCGACCTTTAATTACATAGTTTATCTTGTTCCTAAAAATTCTAAAGTAAATCTTAGCGGAAAGATAATTGCTAACCGACAGGAGATTAACGAGCTCGATGTTTTTTCTTCAGAAGAAGTGGCAGAGAAATTAAGAGTAAATGAAGAAGACATCTTAGATCTAATAAAGAAGAAAAAGATTAAGGGGAAAAAGATTGGCGAAAAATATTTCATTAGTGGTGATGAGCTTAGAAAATATTTAGACGAATAACAATGTCAGCTTGCTTTTCAAGGAGAAACCCGTATGAAGAGAAGTACTGTTTTCTTAATAGTGTTTGCTATAGCATCACAATCATTACTTTTCGCTCAGGAAGGATTAGTTCCCAAATTCGATTTGCTTGAAAACGATTTAACTCTCACACGCCCCGCTCAGCCAAACCAGTACATGGATAAAATTGGTCAGAAAGCGGCGTTGCTTGGGTTTGAAAGCGGCTCTTTCGAAATGTGGAGTTGGCCTTGGAAAGTTCTAAGAAATTTTGAAATACAATTTTTTGTAGGCACAACTACTCAGCCAATTCTCGCTAAAGATATTTTGCGGGATATTTCTGTTACACCGGAAGCCACAACGCTTACTTATGTGTACGAATCATTCACAGTAAAAGAAATAATTTTTGTTCCTCACAATAAACCCGCCGCGGTAATCTTGCTGGATGTTAACACAACAACTCCGCTAACAATTGTCCCCGGATTTATGCCTGTTATGCAACCGCAGTGGCCTGCTGGAATTGGCGGGCAGTATAGTTATTGGGATGACGGTGTAAAAGCTTATGTAATTTCAGAATCGCAGCAGCGTGGATTGTTTCTGTGCGGCTCGCCGGTTGCACAACAAATGGCAGCTCCGCCGGCACATATGTTTGCTGATAATCCAATTCAATTTAAGATGGATATAAAACCGGGCGATGCGCAAAACAGTTTTATTCCAATTGTAATTGCTGGCTCGCCAATCAAAGCAAAGTATGATTCGGTTAAAACGCTTTATAAAAATTTGCTTACCAATGTTGAGCGGCACTACAAGGACAATTATGAATATTATAAGAATCTCCGCGAGAATACTTTAGAAGTAATAACGCCTAATCAAAAACTTAATCTAGCATACGAATATGGAAAAGTTGCTCTCAATAATTTGATAGTAGATAATGCTGTGCTAGGCAAAGGGCTTGTAGCCGGTTATGGATTAAGTGGCGGCGGTGGTCGCCCCGGATTTGCATGGTACTTTGG
>DAIEQT010000225.1 GCA_027347545.1 Ignavibacteria bacterium
TTGCGGAAATTCTTGCATTGTTGCGGCTACAGCGGCATTCAGGCTGTTCATTTTCTTAAAATACTCGCGTGCTTCTTCATTGCTGCCCAGTGAAGTAAACAGAAGCGCTTCTTTACCTTTCTCTAATTCGTTATCGAAATAGAGAACTATCAGTTTTATCAAATCTTCGTTGTTCATATTAACCTCTCTACTTTTCCAATTCCTTACTGCGTTTAGAAGCGTATTTGTATTCACTTTCCATACTGGGAATATTTTTCATCAGCGCTACACTTTTCTTATAAAGCTTCAGCGCCAAACTGCTTTTCTTTTGTTCATCATAAACTCTAGCCAGATTAAAATTGGCAAATACATTTTCCGGCTCCAGTGCCAAAACTTTCTCGCACGCTTCTCTTGCTTCATCAAACTTTCTTTGCTTTAGGTTGATAAAGCCAATCTGGTTGATAATAAAAGTCATCTGCATCACGCCAAAGTTTTGCAATGCGGCTTCAAAAGAACTCTTAGCCGCATCAAGAGAATCTAATTTTAAGTAAGCCATTCCAAGATTTTGAAACACCGTTGGATTATCTTCATCAAGCTTAGCTGCACGGCTGTATGCAGCAACTGCCGAATCCATTTTATCTTCCATGTAATAACAATAACCCAGATGGGAATAGTAATTCGCAACTGTTGAATCCAGCTTTACAGCTTTCTCGTAACTTGGAATTGCCGTGAGAAAATATTTCATCTTCTCTAAGCACAATCCAATTTTGAAATGTGCTTCCGGATCAGAGATTTTGTTGTATGAAGACGCTTCGTATTCCGTTAACGCTCTTTTATATTGCTTCCTGGTGAAATAGTAATTGCCAAGCAGATCACGAGCCGGAGTAAACCGTGGATTGTTTATCAAGCAATGTATCAAATGATTGGGAACCGTTTCGGTATCCGGTTTGGCTGTGTTCATATTATAAACTGAAAGCGCTAGATAATAATGGCTGAGGAAGTCGGTGTAATTAAGCTCGAGCAACTTTTCAAAAGTTGATTGTGAAAGATCATACTTTTTTGTAGCCAGATAAATTGAACCGAGATCGGAAAGCGCGGCTATGTTTGTTGAATCGGTTTTAATAATCTCGTTTAGATTTTCAATAGCATCGCTGGTATTGCCGCTAAGATTAAGCGCCCGCGCAAAGCTAATACGGAATCCGTTGTGCACCGGATTTAACTGCACCGCTTTTTTATAAGCTAGAATTGCCTGGAGTATTTCCTTGTTGGAATTGTAGCTTTGAGCGAGATAGAACCAATCTTCGGCGGTTCGTTTGCTCGTGTCAATTTTAGATATGAAAGTGATTGCTTCTTTGAAGTTGCCTTCGTTATAAAACTTTTTGTAAGAATCGGAAAGATTTGCTTGCCCAAATGAAACCGCGTTCAAACACATTACAGCCAACAAGATGATAACACTATTTTTCATACCAGCACTTTAGAAATTTGTTTAATTAGTTTTTGTCTTGTTTTGTGAAGCCGGCTTTTAACAAGCTCTTCATCAATTTTTATCATTGCGGAAATTTCTTTGTAGCTGAAACCGCCGTACTCTTTAAGAAGAAATACTTCTTTCTGTTCAACAGGAAGTTTATTCAGTTCCGTCATCACAATTTCTTTTAGCTCAACGTCTTCATATTCTTCAGCAAGTTTGTAGTTGGAATCAAGTTCAAGTTCGTCGGTATCGGCAACGCCATATTGATCAACATGAATCCTCTTATTTCTAAAGAGCGTATAAATTTGGTTCCGCACTGTTGTAAAAAGCCAAACCTCAATTCTTTCCGCGTTTCTAATTTTTTCCAAGTTCTCATAAAGTTTCATAAAAGTGTTTTGGATAATGTCTTCGCATGCCGGCTGATCCCACAGCATTTTGAACGCGTAGTTATAGAGTTTTTTCTTGTGCTGGTTATAAACCAGCGTAAACTCAATTATCTTTTGCGAAGAATTCTGCACTTTCTTCCTAGTAAGAAATGGCTTTCATACAAATAGATGGTTAAGCGGCAAAAATGTTGCCGTACGGAATGCAAAATTTCGGTTTTATTTTAGAGATGCAAGTACAGAATTTTGCGCCTTAAAGATTTCTGCGGGATTTGCGGATTTTAGCGCGAACGCGGTTACTTCGTAATATTTGGAATCGTTCTTGAATATCACAGTTCTAACCGGTTCATCTTTTTCATTCAAATACTGATACGCGTTGAAAACCGAATAGTTGCTACTGAATATTTCCTCATTCGTAAAGCCTGTGAAATTCTTGCCAAGTTTAGCTTTAAGCAGAATTTTATTCAGCTCAACAACTTTTCCAAGTTCATCAGATGCAAAATTCTCTGTGGTTTCATCATCAAGTGAAATGGCTACAAATTTTATCGTGGCAGAGTAATCTTCCTTAACAAGCCAGATGTCCGTCGTTTTGAATTCGTTGTCTTCAGCAACAAACCAGCCTTGCGGAATTTGGATTTGCAACCGTGTAAAATTTGATTTTGCAGTTTTGGTAGTGAGTGGATAATCGAAATCGTAAATAGAAGAAAGGCTGCCGGAACACGCGTAAAAAGTGGAGATAAGTATTATTGCAAGAAAAATGTTTTTAGAGTTAATATAGAATTTCCTCATTTGATTTTGAGATTCTTCGCCCCGCTCTTGGCGGGGCTCAGAATTTTATACTTAGATTTTGCCTACAAGGTCTTCACCCGGCGTTAATGTATCTGCGCCTGGCTCCCAGCTTGCCGGACAAACTTCATTCGGATGCTCGCTAACATATTTTGCTGCTTTAACTCTGCGCAAAATTTCTTTAGAGCTTCTTCCAATGCTGTTATCATGAATATCAATCGTCTTCAAAACACCATCCGGATTGATGATGAATGTTCCGCGAAGAGAAAGGCCATCTGCGTCTATATAAGTTCCAAAAGTCTTACAGATGTTCGCGGTTGGATCAGCACCCATTGGGTATTTAATTTTCTTAATTGCCTTGGATGATTCATGCCAAGCTAAGTGTGTGTACTTTGTATCTGTGCTAAAGCTTAATAACTCGGCGCCAACTTTCTGAAATTCCGGATAAAAGTTTGCCGCTTCTTCCAATTCTGTTGGGCAAACAAAAGTAAAATCTGCCGGGTAGAATAAAAGTACAAGCCATTTTCCTTTGAACTCATCAAAACTCATTGTTTTGAATTGGTTATCGTGATAAGCATCGAACGACATGTTGGGCACTTGTTCGCCTATTTTGAGCATATATTTTCTCCTGTGATTAGTTTAATTGATGTGAAATTTGATGCGGTAAAATAAGAAAAGATTTCAAGTTTATGTAGCCGTTTAAGGACGCTCCCGTCCTATGAACCTTTCCCTTCCTAATAGAAACTGAACTGCTCTTACAACATTTTTCTCTATTGCAGCTTCACTTTTTAGATTAGAAATGTATCTAACAATTTCGTTTTGCCGGGAAGGACTTAAACTGTTGAACACTTTTTTGGCTTTTACATTTTGTGATAAAGCAGTTTCAAGTTTTGGATTCATTAAAACCGTTTTCTCAGAAGGATCAAACTCAATCTTAACAGTTATCGTATCCCCAACTTTTTTGTTAGCTGCTTTCAGCATTGGTCCATTTATATAAAGCCGCCAGTCTCCGCTATATTTTACAAGCGTCTGAGTGAAATCGTGTCCATCTATAGTTACCTTAACACGAATTGGACCCTTCGTTTTATTAGCTTGTTTTTGAATACCCGACAAAACACTTGCCGGTAAGAATACAAATGGGTTTATGCCAATAATATCAATCTTAGCTTTGAATGTATTCACAATACGCTTTTGTTTTTGTTAAATGAAGCAACATTGAAAGTTTTACAAAACTAAGAGTTATAATCCCTCTCGTAAAAACTTTGGCTCTTCAAGAGTTAGCATAATTGATATGCGGTGTGTATCGGGCAATCTTTCTGTTTCAGATTGGCTGAAGCGCGCATACGAATAATCCACTTGGAGTTTTGGTAAGAACAACCCGGCGCCAACGGTAAACTGTTTTACATCGCTGTATCCGGCTCGTACTGCAAAAAGATTTTTGAACTTGTATTCGAGTCCGGCGTGAGCATCAATGCTAACCGGACCAACATTAAACATGGAAGCGGTTTTACGGTTTTCAAATCTCAAATCTAAATCGAGTGCGGGAAGAATGGTTCCGCCTAAAGCTGAGATTGCATAAGCTGCACCAACTTTTGCAGCTGGAGTAATCAATTCGTTTCGTCCGGTACTCCAAGCTTCCAAAGTTGTTGTTATATCTTGCACAGTTGCACCAAGATGCAAATTTTCCATCGGCATGTAATAAGCGCCAATATCAAAGCCAATTCCAAACGCGCTGGCTTCGGCAATATCGCGCTTAATAATTTTTACATTTGCGCCCCAGTAGAAATTTTCCGAGTGGCGCTTCGCAAAAGTTAGATAGAACGCCCAATCCGTGTTATTAAACTCCGTAATCTTTGAATAGTCAAGCCGGTCTGTATGAATATCTAAAATACCGTCACCGTTTGCATCGTAAAGCGCATTGCGTGTATCTGGAATTCCATCTACGCTAAGACGGATTATGCTCAAGCCAAAACTCATATCGTTTCCGTAAGGAATTGCCACGGCACCGTAATTATAGTTTACCAGGTTTCCAAAATGCTCTTCGTGCATCAAAGAAATTTGAGGGTAATTCATTCTGGCTAAGCCGGCTGGATTCCAATAACCGGCAGTAACATCGTTAACAATAGCAACGTGAGCGCCGCCCATTGCGGATGCTCGTCCGCCTGCACCGATTGATAAAAACTCGCCCCCATATTTGCCGATTACTGTTTGGGAATAACTTGTGGTAAGCAACAAGCCAAGAAAGAACATTGCAAACAATGATTTTTTCATTTCCGATTTTCCTTTACTGATTAAGACCGTAGAAAAGTCTATGTTCTTTCTCCTTGTTGGGTGCAATTATAAATCTTCTTTTCAAAGATAGCAATGGAATAAATTTCTCCGCCCAAATTGTACTTGAGCGGAATTAAATATTATTTCTTTTCAGTCTGTTTTGCTACAGCGTTAATTGCAGCGTTAATTGCTTCTTGATCGCCAAGATAATAATGTTTAATCGGTTTCAAATCGGCATCAAGTTCATAAACAAGCGGTACGCCAGTTGGTATATTTAGCTCCGTAATATCAGCTTCGGAAATGTTATCGAGATATTTAACCAACGCGCGCAAGCTGTTTCCGTGCGCTGCAATTACAACACGTTTTCCACTCTTAATTGTAGGAGCGATTGTATCGAACCAATATGGCAGAAATCTATCAACTGTAAGCTTCAAGCTTTCGGTTAACGGAATATCTTTCTTGTCCATATCGGCATAACGGCGATCTTTACCCGGATAGCGATCATCGGTTTCTTCCAATACTGGCGGCGGAACGTCGTAGCTTCTTCTCCAAATTTTTACTTTTTCGTTTCCATATTTTTCAGCGGTTTCAGCTTTGTTCAACCCTTGAAGTGCGCCGTAATGTCTTTCGTTTAGTCTCCAAGATTTAACAACCGGAATCCACATCAAGTCCAAGCCTTCTAACGCAAAATTCAAAGTCTTGATTGCTCTCTTCAAAACGGAAGTATATGCAATATCAAACTGATAACCTTCTTGTTTGAGCACAACACCGGCTTGCTTTGCTTCTTCAATTCCTTTTTCGGATAAATCAACGTCGGTCCAGCCGGTAAACAGATTTAGCTTATTCCACTCGCTTTCGCCATGGCGCAATAAAACCACTTTGTACATGTTTTCCTCATTAATGTTAAAAATGCATGCGCAAATATAATTGTTTGGAACGAGAATCATAAAGAGGCGGTTAGATAGTTTCTTTTGATTACCACATGATTTATCTTTGTACAAAAGCTGGTGAAAAATGGAACGACTTATTTATCAATTCTTTAGCGATGACGACTTTTTAAGAATCTCCAATCAGATTAAGAAAGCCGAGAAAACAACATCCGGCGAGATTAGAATTTCTATGAAGGAAAAACGCCAGTTTGCAGACAGAAGCAAATCCATACGCCAGCTTGCCGAAAAGGAGTTTTACAAACTGAACATGCACGCAACCAGAGACAAGACCGGAATTCTACTTTACCTTCTACTGCACGAGCGTCAGTTTTACATTCTTGCCGATCAAGGCATAAACGAAAAGGTAACTCAAGAGACATGGGATTCTGTCCGCAACGAAATTCAAGCTAAATTTCATGAAGGTAATTTTTGCGATGGAATGATTGCCGGAATTGAGAAGGTAGGAAAAATCCTAACCGAGCATTTTCCGGTTAAAGCCGATGATACAAATGAGCTTTCGAATAAGATTGTGATGGAAAGATGAAAGAAAATGAAATTGTAGTGCTTGCAATAGATTTACCGGAAAGTGGGCTCAGGAGCGGAGATATTGGAACTATTGTTATGTGCCATAAAAATAATACAGCTTATGAAGTAGAATTTGTAAAATTTAACGGAGAAACAATTTCCGTTGAAACCCTCAACAGCTCGCAAATTAGACCTGTTGGAAATGATGAAATCCCACACGTACGCTTAATTAAAGTCGCATAACCATTTCCGGGAATTTTCTTCTCACTTCTGTTGTTTTATAAACTATGAAACGAAAAGACTTTTTAAAGAAAACTGTACTTGCCGCCGGCGCGACTTTCCTTTCTCCATTGTTTGTAAATAGCGACAGCGAAGCCAAACCGCTTGTTAAGTTAAATTACAAACCCGAACCATCAAATTGGAACAACGACCAGCTAACTTTAGCTTGGATTGGTCACTCTACAATTCTAATCAACATTTTTGGTAAGTGGATTATTACCGATCCGGTTTTGTTTGAGCGAATTGGAGTATATTTTTTTGGTGGCAGTCTCGGTCCGGCGCGCTTAACTCCACCAGCTTTGCACTCGCATGAATTTCCCAAGCCAGATATTATTTTGCTCTCACACGCGCACATGGACCACATGGATTATCCTTCTCTAAAATTCTTTACGGAGAAATATCCAAACCAAATTGATGTGATTACTGCATACTTAACCAAAGATGTTATCGAAGATCTTGATTGGAAATCCATAAATGTAATGGACTGGAATGACGAATTAACTTTGCAAGGAATTAGATTTCGTGCGAATGAGATAAAACATTTCGGCTGGCGTTTTCCGTGGGAACGCGACCGCTCACGTGGTTATATGAAAGATGGAAGAAGTTTCAATTCATACGTGATTGATTATAACGGCAAGAAAATTTTGTTTGGCGGCGATACGGCGATGACGAACAAATTTCAGAACTTGAAAAGCGAAAACATTGATGTAGCTATTATGCCGATCGGCGCTTACAATCCTTGGGTGAGAAATCACTGCAATCCGGAAGAAGCGTTGAAAATGTCTTCTGAAATCGGCGCAAAATATTTTATACCGATTCACACCAAAACTTTTAAGCAAAGCAACGAGCCGTTTGCAGAAGCAATAGATTGGATGAAACGCGACTCTACAAAATTCAATATCAAAATTGGATTAGAAGAAATCGGGCAAACGTTTGTACTGAATTCTTAATAGAACGCAGATGACACACCCGCCCGACTACTCGCCTCGCTAAGACGAGTCGAAGCGGGCGTAGTTCGAGGCGGGGATTAAACGGATTTACGCTGATCAGCGATTATCAGTGTCATCCGCGTAATCAGCGTTCTATTTCTTGAGAACATCTTTTAGAGAGTTCACGCAATAATCCACCAGCTTATCATTCGAGTTATAACCCATCAAACCAATGCGCCAAACTTTGCCAGCCAGTTCGCCAAGACCGGCACCAATTTCTAAGTTATGTTTTGTAAGAAGCTCCGTTCTAACTTTTGCTTCATCAACTCCTTCCGGAACTGCAATGGCTAACAAATGTGGAATTCTTTCTTCGGCGGGAACAATTGGTTCGAGATACAATTCATCCTTTAACCGTTTAATTAATTTTGCGCTGTTCTCCTTGTGCCGCCGCCAGGCGTTTTCAATTCCTTCTTCTTTTAGAATGCGCAACGCTTCATGCAATCCGTAATATTGATTTGCCGGAGCCGTGTGATGATATGCTCGCTTGCCCGGTCCCTGCCAGTAACTTTCGAGCAAATTAAAATCGTTAAACCAACTTCTGATTGGAGTTTTCCGACTTTTGATATGGGCAACTGCTCTTTCACTAAAACTAACCGGCGACATTCCGGCAACACAAGCCAGACCTTTTTGCGAACAAGAGTAAACTGCGTCAAGCTTCCATTCTTCAACAAGAACATCTGTAGCGCCGAGCGAAGTAACAACATCTGCAATAACGAGCGCGTTATGTTTGTGCGCAATCTCCGAAAGAACTTTCACATTTGATAACGCTCCGGTTGAAGTCTCCGCATGAACGAACGCTACAACTTTTGTATCCGGATTTGCATTCAGCGCATCTTCCAATTTTTGCGGATCGGTTGCTCTGCCCCAAGTTTCTTTAACAACAATTGCCTCTCCGCCAATCTTCTCAACTATTTGAACCATTCGGTTTGCAAAATAGCCGCCAACACAAACAACAACTTTGTCGCCGGGCTCAATCATATTTACCAAGCACGATTCCATTCCTAGCGAACCGGGTCCCGATAAAACAAAAGTATGTTCGCTTTCAGTTTTAAATGTGTATTTAAGAAGCAACTTAATTTCATCCATCAACTCAATGAACTGCGGATCGAGATGACCGAGTGTTGGTTTGGAAAGCGCTTCTAAAACTTTTGGATGAACATTTGCGGGACCGGGTCCCATCAAAATTCTAGTTATAGGTTTGAATGAATTGCTCATACGGTTTCCTTATAATAATCCGGCTTCTGTTAAAATATTTTTCAATAATTCTTTATCACTTTCTTGCAATGGCGAAAGCGGCAAGCGTGGTTCACCACCAAAATAGCCAAGCATATCAAGCGCTGCTTTAAGTCCGGCAACGCCATACTTAGCAGTTATTACTTTGTTAACCGGAAGCAATTTCTGCTGAAGCTTTAACGCTTCGGTATGATTTCCCTCTTCAACAAATTTCTGAATCCTTACACATTCATTAGGGGCAATGTTAGCCAGTGCTAGAATTCCGCCAACAGCACCAACACTTAAACTTGTATATAGAACCGAGCCGGTTCCGATAATTGTAGAAAAGTTTTTGTCTGTCATTGAAACAAGTTCGGCAGTCTGGCGTAAATTCTCAGCACTGTTTTTTATTCCCACAATGTTTGGATGCATTGAAAGCTTAGCAACAGTTTCCGCTTCAATATCTACACCGGTAAACTTTGGAACATTGTAGATAATTACAGGGATGCTTGTTCTATCAGCCACGGCAAAAAAGTATTTAATATATGCAGCCGGTTTCATTTCGGATTTGTAGAATGACGGCGTAAGTATCAGCGCATAATCAGCTCCACGCTCTGCGGAATCATTAGTCAGCGAAATTGTATCTCTGACCGAATCACTTCCCGTTCCGGCAATTAAAAGTTTTTCTTCGGAAATATTTCTCTTAACTGCCTCTACCAATTTTAATTTTTCTTCGCGAGTTATAAAAACACTCTCGCCATTGGAACCCATTACAACGTAACCGCTTAACTCCGTTTTATTCCATTTAGATAAATTTTCGGCGAGTTTATCAAATGCTATTTCATCATTCAGAAATGGTGTAGCAATTGGGGGCATTATGCCGTAAAGTTTTTTCATTTTAATTCCTTTTTAAGAGAACATGTTCTTTAATACAAACCAAACGTTTGCCGGGCGCTCGGCAAGGCGACGCATATACCAAGGATACCAAAATTTGCCGTAGCTAATTAGAACGCGCATTGTGTAACCACGATCGACTAAATCTTTTTGCTTTTCTTTTTTGATTCCATAGAGCATCTGGAATTCCAACTTATCCTTACGAATATTATTCTGCTTAGACCACTTAATTAACGAGTAAACTATGTTCTCATCGTGCGTTCCAAAAGCGACACGTATTTTATCTTCGCCGGCTGCGGCTAAAAGAATTTTTGCCAGATTCGTATAATTCTCATCTACATCCTTCTTTTTTGCAAAGACAATTTCCGGGGATTCTTTATACGCACCTTTCACCAGACGAATATTAGCGCCGATCTCAATCAACTCTTTAATATCTTTTTCTGTGCGAAACAGATATGCTTGCAAACATAGACCGACATTATCAATTTCATTTTTTATTTTCTTGTAGAACTCAATAGTCTTTTGTGTGTAAGCGCTGCCTTCCATATCAATCCAAACTACATTACCAAGTTTCTCTTTTGCTTTCTGAGCGATCTGCTTGAAGCGGTCATGAGTTTCTTCTTCGGATAAATCAAAGCCAAGCTGAGTTAGTTTGAGAGAAATTTCTATGTTGAGTTTTTTTTCGGCAACGCTGTCTATCAACTTTAAGTATTTTCCGCAAACCTCACAGCCTTCATCTAAATTTGTGATATTCTCGCCGAGATGTGTAAAAACGGTTGGAATTCCGAGTAAATCGAAACGGCTGGCTGCCTTGAGAGCATCCTCCGAATTTTCACCGGGCATAAATTTTTTAACGGCTTTTTTTACAAACTTCCATGAGGGCACTTTCCCCCTCATTCGTTTATTTTCCGACATCCACAAAAGAACAGTACGTGAGAAACTCATCAAGTTCCTTTCGTTTTATTTTGATAAAACTTTTTGAGGATTTTTAACGAAGAATAAATCCTTTTCCCATCGGATCATCCGGGTTTATATAAAATGTATTTTTACCGGTGATGAAAGCATTACCCTCAACTTCCGGAATGACGGCATCGTACTCGCCAAACTTTGTTTCTTCGATAATCTTTGCTGAAAACTTCGTTCCAATAATACTTTCAATTACCATTGGAGTGTTGAATGTTAATTCTTTCTTTGTGTAATGTAACGCAGCCCGAGCACTTACTCCGGTTCCGGTTGGACTTCTATCAACTTCACCTTCAGCGAAGATACAAACATTTCTACTGCATGTACCTTCAGATAGCGGTGCACCGTAAAATATTGTTCCGTATAAAAAGCTTAGATCGTCATCAAACGGATGTTTGATCGCAAAGTTTTTCATTACCGCGCGTTTAATCATCATGCCTTTTTCAATCAACTCTCTAAATTCACTCTCGTGCATTGTAAGCCCAAGCTGATCTGCTTTTACAAAAGCATAGAAAGCGCCGCCGAAAGCGACATCAAATTTAATCTTGCCGAGAGATGGAACATCAACTATTTGATCTTGCAACAAGACAAAAGATGGCACGTTATGAAAGTAAACTGACTCAACCTTTCCGCTCTTAATTTTTGCGTAAGAAGTAATCAGCCCGGCAGGTGAATCAATTTTGATTTGCGTAACCGGCTCAACCATTTCGAACATTCCGGTTTCCAAAACGACAGTTGTAACAGCAATTATTCCATGCCCGCACATTGTACTGTAGCCTTCGTTGTGCATAAAGATTACGCCAAAGTCTGCTTCGTTGGAAACGGGAGGAGTGATTATACAGCCGTACATATCTGCATGACCGCGCGGTTCAAACATTAAGGCGGTTCTGTAATGATCAAGGTTTTCCTTCATGTAACGGCGCTTCTCTAAAATGGTCGCTCCTTTAATTTCCGGCAAACCGCTTAAAATAATTCTTAGCGGTTCGCCCGCTGCATGAGCATCAATTGTTTCTATTTCCAGCCAGTCGTCCGGATGATTCCAGTCTGCTATTTTTTTGAAGTGATTAGTAAAAGACATTAATTAATCCACTCTCCGCGATTTTCAGTCCTATAATTTTGGAGCCATAAAAGTTTTAATCCATCGGCACTATCATACCGGAATCAAAATTAAAGCGCCTCAGACTATTCGTAATAAACCGGCTCACCGAGTTCCTTGAATGAGAACTTTGCAAGAATATGGTGACCATCAAAATCAATTACACGCAAATAGTCTTCTTGTTTTACATCTTCCATCACAGCATCATAGTGATGACCGTACTTTTGTTTAGCTAGATATTCGGGGATTTCGAAAGCGATAAATTTTTTGATTCCCTTTGAATGCAATCTGTTAATGAGGTAAGGATTTGTTAGAGAGTCATAAGTAGTAAGAATTACGATTGGACCTGAACCGGTGAAATAAATACCAGCTTTCATTTTGCACCTCCTTTCACTTTACAATCTTTACGGTTAAAATTGCTACAGTAAAAGAGATACCGCAATGAAATTTATCAGAAGACTTACTTAGAGTCAACGTAATTATTGCTTGTTATGCTAACAGAAAAAAACTTACAAACACTACTCTAACTTAAACTCATCCTTAAAATAAAAAGAAATCAAATTTTGTTTGAAGCGAAATCCTCAACATCTTCAACTGCTTTCGGTATTGGCTTTCCAAGAACACGGCTTCCGTTTTTCAGAACAACAACATCATCTTCAATTCTAATTCCGCCAAATCCTCTGTATTCATTTACCTTATCGTAGTTAATAAAATCTGTATGCTTCTTTTCACCTTGCCATTTATCTATCAAAGTAGGGATGAAATACAATCCCGGTTCAACCGTTAACACAACTCCGGATACAAGCGGTTTTGCATAGCGCAAAGATTTAAGACCAAATTGTGTGCTGCGTTTTAGTTTTTCATCATAGCCTAAATTGTTTTCGCCATAATTTTCCATATCGTGAACATCGAGACCGAGCAAGTGTCCGAGTCCGTGCGGAAAGAATAAAGCGTGAGCACCCGCTTCAACTGCGGATTTTGTGTTTCCTTTCATTAAGCCAAGTGCTTTCAAACCATCAACCATTACCTCGGCACATTTAAGATGTACCGACTTGTAAGTAACCTTTGG
>DAIEQT010000505.1 GCA_027347545.1 Ignavibacteria bacterium
TGAACCGTCTTTAAGACCAAGATTACCGCGGTGAGCAACGGAAAGTATTTCCGAAGCTTTTTCGGCTTCCAGCTTTCTAGTTTCTGCGGAGCCGCGAGTGCCGAGTTCTCCTTTTGTTAAATCTATAATTCCAACTTTATAACCGAGAATTGCAAGCTTTGCAATTGTTCCGCCCATAGAAAGTTCCGCATCATCAGGATGAGCGGCAAAAACCAGAACATCTAAATTCATTTATCCCTCAAATATTTTTTCAAAGATTGGCAAAATATGGATGAAAGTAAACAACACTTTAGTTATTCAGATTTAATGAAAATAAAAGTATATTGCTACCGACCTTCAACAAATTACCAGACAGCCATGAAGAATGAAATTAGATTTTTCGTACTTCTTACACTTGCGATTGTCTTAATGATCAGATGTGATCTTCAAAAAGAAAACCCGACTGATGAAACCAAAACCAGCAGCGCTGATGTAGCTGTTATTAATGGGATTATTTCTGAGGAAGGAACCGGCGGAGCGCTTTCCGGAGTGAATGTTACATTGAATGGCGTAACTAAACAGACTGATGCTAATGGTAATTTCAATTATGGTTCGGAAATTAATGTTGGTTCTTATCAGTTAACAGCTAACAAAGCTGGTTATATTGGCATAACAAGAGCTATTGTGATCAAGAAAGATGTTTCTACTTTTATTTCTCTAAAACTTTTTAAAAAAGAAGTTCCAGTTACAATCAACGCAGCAACCGGTGGAACAGTGGGATTGAACACCAACCGTGTTTTGCAAATTCCGGCAAACGCTCTTTCTCAGAATACCGATATAAGTATTACGCAGGTTCTTGGCGCCGGCATTCCGGTTCAAATGAATGACCGATTTATTATTGAAGCGTTATCTCTAGAACCAAATGGATTAAACTTCACGTCGCCGGCAACTCTTCAAGTTCCGGTTGGTATATCAGGAATTAATCCATCAACCATAAAAGCTGTTTCAATTACGTCAAGCGGAAACGAAGAACTTTCTGGCATAATAAGTTCTGGTAGTTCAGTAACAGTTCCACTCAATCATTTTAGCTACGTCTATTTCTACGTTCCATTGTCAAACATTCGGTACCGCACAGTGGCTTATTTAGATTCTCTTAAACCAACATCTGCAATTGCTGATTGCCGCTCAGACAAAGCTGTTTACGAATTAACTCTTGGAGCAAAAATTGTGTCTAATACTTTGCCCGCTAATATTTTAACCGCTCAAATTGGGCAAGATTTATCCGCAACCATGAAACGAACTTTAGTTGTTACACGCACCGGCACGAGTGATAAGAAGAAACAATTGTACTACCAAATTAGCGGAACGAGATACATCTTCGAAATTCTAAACGGAAGCATATGGAACGAAGCCGCAGTAGTCGAACTTCAAGAAAATGTAAAAGTAGTTGGCAAAGATGTTGGTGATTGCCACGACCAAGGCGGTGGGAACGGATAATTATTCGGGCGGTGCTTCGTTTCACCTTTAGAAATAATTATATTCGCCGCAACAAATCTACAATTCTATTATGAATCCAAAGTACGAAGCAGTAATTGGGCTTGAAGTTCATGCTCAATTGCTAACAGATACAAAAATTTTTTGCGGCTGCTCAGTTAAGTTTGGCTCATCACCAAACTCAAATGTTTGCCCCGTTTGTCTTGGTCATCCCGGTGTCCTTCCGGTTCTAAACAAGAAAGTGGTAGAGTACACTGTCTTAATGGGACTCGCAACAGATTGCCGCATCAACGAAAAATCTGTGTTTGCCAGAAAGAATTATTTCTATCCCGATTTGCCAAAGGGTTATCAAATCTCTCAGTACGAAGAACCAATTTGCGAGTTTGGAAAAGTTACGATTGAGTTTAAGGATGGCTCTAAAAAAGATATTGGACTTACAAGAATTCATATGGAAGAAGATGCGGGTAAGTCAATTCATGATTTAGGTGATGATACGATGATTGATTTGAACCGTACCGGAACACCTCTTATGGAAATTGTTAGCGAGCCGGATATGCGAAGTGCGGAAGAAGCGGTTCTCTATCTAAATAAATTAAAACAAGTGCTTCTTTATCTTGGCATATGCGATGGCAACATGGAAGAAGGCTCGCTCCGCTGCGATGCTAACATTAGTATTCGCTTAAAAGGTGAAACAAAGCTTGGAACGAAAGCAGAAGTTAAAAACATGAACAGCTTCCGCAACGTTGAGAAAGCAATTGAGTATGAGATTGAAAGACAGATTGATATTATTGAAGATGGCGGAAAGATAATTCAGCAGACACTTCTTTGGAATGCTGAGCTAAACCAAGTATTTCCAATGAGAACAAAGGAAGAAGCTCACGACTACCGTTACTTCCCCGATCCCGATTTGATGCCGGTTATTGTTGATGAAAAGTGGCGTAACGAAATTCTATCATCTCTGCCGGAATTGCCCGATGCGCGCAGAGAGCGTTTTATTTCCCAATACAAGCTGCCGGTTTATGATGCACAGATTCTAACTTCGTCGCGGGAGCTTGCAGATTATTACGAACAAGTCTTAACAGAAACCGACGATTACAAAACCGCGAGCAATTTGGTAATGACAGATGTGTTGAAAACAGTTAACGAACAGAAAATTTCCGTTAAAGACTTTTCTGTCTCGCCTAAGAATCTCGGAAAGCTTGTATCGCTTATCAGCAAAAATATTATTAGTGGGAAAATTGCGAAAGAAGTTTTCCCGGAAATGATTGCTAGCGGAAAAGACCCGGAAGTAATTGTTAAAGAGAAAAATCTTGTTCAGATTTCCGACACTTCTGAATTGGAAAGCGCAATCACCAAAATTCTTGATGCCAATCCAAAAGATGTTCAAGATTATCTCGGCGGAAAAGAAAAGGCAATAGGATTTTTTGTTGGGCAGATTATGAGGGAAACCAAGGGCAAAGCCAATCCGCAGATTGTTAATGAATTGCTGAAGAAGAAACTGGAAGAACGAAGATGAGTCTGTAATTCTGATTCCGCCAACGGCAGAAGAATTCCGAAGGCATCCCCTCGGTGGATGTTGCATAATTAATGAATCAAAAATTTATCAGTGCAAATCCGTTAAATCTGCGTCATCCGCGGGCTATTTATTAACAAAATATTAATTATGCGACATCCGCCCTCGGGAGAATCTCATACTTTATCTTGTTAATATTTCTTGTACAGAATCTCTAAATGCTTTCGGTACAATCCCCAGTTGTTTTAACTTGTCAATATTCATTGAGACATCTTCCACTTTATACATTGCATGAACACCTTCCATTGTGATCGGTTCAATTAAATTTTCATCTAACTTGCACACGCGGCATATTTCTTTGCCAAGATAGTAGCGGGAAACTCTGTCTGCGCCGCCAAAGTTAATGGTTTCTCCGCTCACACTTTTTGTAATCAATTCGGAAATCATCCTTGCAGTTTCAGTTAAAGAAAGCGCCGACCGAAATTGATCGGCAAATAATTTTATTTTACGACCGGCTTTTAGTTCATCATAAACGAACTGAAAATGCGAGCGTGAATGATTTAGTCCAAAACCAAATTGTAGTGCAACTCTAAGAATAATATGGTTTGGAATAGTTTTCCGAACTTTCATTTCACCCATGAGCTTTGTTTCTGCATATAAAGAAATTGGAATCAACTTTGATTCTTCCATTAAATAAGAACCGCGGTAGCCCGCGTAAACCAAATCCGAAGAAGTGTAGATTAGTTTAGCTTGATGTTTGCGGCAAAGTTCTGAAAGTTTTTGGGTAGCATTAACATTTACATCATAAACTTCGTCCGCCGGAAGCTGATCTGCTCTATCAGCATTTGAAACTGCTGCTGTGTGAATCACAATTTCCGGTTTGAAAGTTTTGAAAATGCTGCTCAAAGTTTCGTAATCGTTTATGGCAAATCGTACAGAATTAAACTCAGAGCAATTGCCAATGTGTTTGTAAAACTGTGTCAGAATTTCATGCGATTTGCTCAATTCAACATTTAGGTGTTGTCCGATTAAACCACTTCCGCCCGTAATAAAGATTTTCATGTTTACTTTCCAAACAATAAATTGTGTGTGCAATTATACAATCAAGTTAGTTTATAATAAACTCAATCCAAAACTAACTTCTTGAACTTGAAAAGAAAATTGAATGTTAAGAATAGATCAAGATCACGATTAAGATTATGATCAAGATAAATCTAAAAAGAAGAAAGAGGGACAAATGAAACATCTACTTGGTGCGCACGTTTTTGTTGAAGGCGGGGTTGGCTCCGCTATTTCGAAAGCAGATGAATTTGGCTTTACTGCAATTCAAATTTTCACTCGCAACAATAACCGATGGGCTTCAAAGCCGCTCTCCGACAAAGAGATTACCGATTTTAGAGAGAAGCTCGCTCAATCAAATGTAAAAGTTGTTGTCTCTCACGATTCATATTTAATTAACCTATGTGCATTGATTCCGGAGAATTTAGAAAAATCATTAATCGCTTTTAAGGATGAACTTGACCGGTGCGAAATTCTCGGAGTCCCGTTTATGAACTTTCATCCAGGTTCTCACGGCGGTGCCGGCGAAGAGGAGGGAATTAAAAAAATTGCCGAATCGCTTAATATTGTTCACCAGCAAACGATAGGTTACAAAGTTAAAAGTATGCTGGAAGCAACTGCCGGACAAGGAAACGCAATTG
>DAIEQT010000235.1 GCA_027347545.1 Ignavibacteria bacterium
AATAAATAGCCCGCGGATGACGCAGATTTAACGGATTTGCACTGATAAATTTTTGATTCATTAATTATGCAACATTCACCGTAGGGATTAAATATCTATAGCAGAGAATACCAAATAAACCAAAGTCCCTTTAGGGACTAAATAGACTATATCGGTTTTGAGGTAAATGTAAAAAATTGTCATAGGTGTAACTTTTTTTGTTTCTACATCGTCCTAATACAAAAACAAAGAGAAAGTTACCATGAAGAAGATTTACATTTTTTTACTGCTAACGGTTTTTTCACTCAACATTTACGCACAAGCCGGGCAGCAATTAGCGTTGAACACAACCAAACCGGCAAACCAAGGAATTGTAACCGGAAAAATTATAGATGCTTCCTCCAACTCACCGATAGAATACGCGAGCGTTATTCTTCTTTCAAAACAAAACTCACAAATGGTTAGCGGAATTGCTACGGATAAAAATGGAGAGTTTGCTCTTCGCGGAATTCCGACCGGAACATATATTCTCAATGTAACTTTTGTTGGTTTCAAGAAAAAAGATTTAAGTGATGTAGAAATCACTGAGAACAATCCTGTTGTAAATCTAAAAGAAATAAAACTGCAATCGGATGCGGTGCAGTTAAAGGAATCCGAAGTAGTTGGCGAGCGAAGCGCTGTTGAATTCAAAATTGATAAAAAGGTTGTAAACGTTAGCCAAAACTTAGCTGCAACAGGCGGAACAGCCGTTGATGTTCTTCAAAACCAGCCCTCTATTCAAGTTGATGCAAACGGGAACTTAACGTTACGTGGAAGCGGAAGTTTTACTGTTATGGTTGACGGAAGACCAAGTGTTCTGCAAGGAACTGACGCTCTGCGTCAAATTCCAGCTAACGCAATTGATAATATTGAAATCATTACGAATCCATCTGCAAAATATGATGCAGAAGGAACCGCTGGAATAATAAACATAGTAACTAAGAAAACAAATCTTACCACAACCAGCGGAATGGTAAACAGTGGAGTTGGCTCGCGCGATAAATATAACGGTGATTTTAATTTTAGTCATAAGTCAGATGGCTATAACATTACCGTAGGAGCTGATGCGCGTCGCAATAATTTCTTGCAAGATATTACAATTGACCGCACACAGTTAAATACAACAGGTATTAACTCGGTAGCCGATCTTCATCAGAAGAGAGACGCCTACAACGCACGTATTGGATTTGATAGATATTTCAGCGACAAACTTACACTCGGCGTTAATGGTTCTTATGGTTACGTTGATATGAATATGACCGTTGGAACTACGAACAGTTCTGTTGCACTTGGCGAAGCTTTGCCAAGCAGATTTACCAAAACAAGCGACAGCAATAAGATGACCGCGGAATATTTTAACGGCTCGGTTAATTTGACTAACATTTTCGCTCCAAAGGTGAATGACCTTTACTTTGAAGCAACATTTACAAAACTAAGATTGCCATCTAATCAGATAACAAACGAAAACATTTCCCTTTCTGATGGAACAACTTCTTCTTCACTTAGAGGAAGAGAAAACAATACTTCAAGAATTGATTCAAGAATTAAATTGAATTACAAGCACAACCTGGCAGAGAAGAATACTTTTGAAGCTGGTTTGCAAACTAATTTGTTCTTCAAGGATCTAGAAATTATCAGCAGAGATTTTAACAGTGCTACTCAGCAATGGCTTGTAAACAGCGGCTATTCTAACAATTTCGATTTTAGAAATAATATTTACTCAACATATTCAACTTATTCCGATCAACTTTTGGGATTTGAATATCAAGCCGGCTTACGTTTGGAATACACAGATAGAAAACTCGAACAACTTACGACTAAAGAAAACTTTGCTTATCAAAAACTGCATCTGTTTCCAACTCTGAATATTTCTAAAAAGATTTCAGATG
Source organism: Ignavibacteria bacterium (assembly GCA_027347545.1). Lineage (GTDB taxonomy): Bacteria > Bacteroidota > Ignavibacteria > Ignavibacteriales > Melioribacteraceae > Stygiobacter. The sequence goes on from DAIEQT010000235.1 coordinate 1,908, forward strand.
ACCAGCAAATGCAGTTCAGTTACAGCAGAAGAATTCAAAGACCATTTGATGGACAGCTAAATCCATTCACATACTTCTCGGATACTTACACATCAACCGGCGGAAATCCATACTTGCAGCCATCGTTCACACACTCTGTAGAGTTGAATTATCAAAAGTCGTTTACCGGGCTATATCTAACAGCTCAAACTTATTTGAGAAAAACGGATGACGGCATTGAACAATTACAAACTCTTGATAACGCCGGAAGAATAAATCTTGTTCCTCAAAATGTACTGAACACAACGGCTGTGGGTGCGGAGATTTCCGCGAATATAACTTTTGCACCTTGGTTTAAAATGGATCCTTCGGTGAACTTGTACAACTTCAACTTACAAGAGAAACCGGAATTTGATATTGCCGGACAAAACCGTTTTAGCTGGGATGCAAAATTAAACACTACTTTAATGCTTTCCGCAGCAACAAGATTCCAGTTCTTTGCAAATTACTTTCCGAACAATATAACATCGCAAGGCGAGATTAAAACATTTATGATAATTGGCGCTACAGTCCGCCAAGAACTTTTTGAGCGTAGTTTAATTGCAACATTAAGCGCACAGAATTTGTTCGGGCAGACAAAGTATAACATTGTTTCTAACGGAACCGGCTTCACATCTAACCTAAACATAAGACCGGAAGCACCAATTTTTAATCTTACACTTAGCTATAACTTTAATAATTTCAAACGCCGCAACACAGAACAGGTAGATTTAAACGTTAACGGCGGTTTATAATTTTCATTTGTTGATAACTCCTTGAAGTCGCACGGGAAGCAGAACTTGTGCGACTTTGAATTTCCAACTTTTCTCTAATTCGTAGTTCAGGGTAAAACAAAATACCCTAATCCCCCGTCTAATCTCATCTAAATACCATTCAATTTAAAAGGAGTTAACTATGCAATCCAAGCGCAGCCTATGGTGGCTTTCCGCATTATTTCTTTTAGTTTATTCGTTTTTAGTCCTTAATGGAACAATTTCTGCACAAAGTAATAACGGATTTGATCTTAAAAACTTAGATAAGTCTGCTAATCCCGCACAAGATTTTTATCAATATTCTGTTGGCGGCTGGGTGAAAAACAATCCCATTCCGGACGATCAAGTTCGCTGGGGTTCTTTTACAATTTTAGCTGAAGATAATAATCTAATTCTGAGAAAAATTATTGAAGAAGCCGCGGCTAATCAATCTTGGGGAAAAGGAACCGCAAAACAAAAGATTGGTAATTTCTACGCTGTGGCAATGGATTCTGTTCGCATAGAGAAAATGGGTTACAAGCCAATCGTTCCGGATTTAAAAAAAATTGATGCCCTTCAAAACAAAAAAGATTTGATTAAATATCTCGCCCAAGAATATGTAAACGGCAACGGTTTGATTTTCAATTTCGGCGTAAATGTAGATGCTAAGAAAAGTGAAATGTACACCGCTTACTTGTCTCAAGGTGGTTTAGGTTTGCCTGATGTTGAATACTACACAAAAGATGACGCACGCTCGAAAGATATTCGTGAAAAATATACCGAACACGTTGCAAATATGTTTAAACTGATTGATGTCGCCCCGGAAGTTGCCGCTGAATATTCTAAAATAATTATGAATGTTGAAGGTAAACTCGCTAAGGCATCCAACACTCGTTTGGAAAACCGCGATCCGGTAAAAACTTATAACAAGATGACTCTTGATAACTTGATTAAACTTTCCGGTTCGTTCGATTGGAAAAACTATTTTGAGCTGATCGGTTTGCCGAACTTGGACTTGCTTGTAGTAAGCCAGCTAAAATTCTTCTCTCAGCTTGGGGTCACAATTGATGAAGTTTCTCTCGCAGATTGGAAAGTATATTTGAAGTGGAATGTACTTCGCGGTTCAGCTAACGCATTAAGTTCTGTTTTTGTAAACGAAAGATTTGATTTTACTCAAAGATATATGAATGGTGCAAAAGCAATGCAGCCAAGATGGAAACGCATGGTTCAAGCTGTTAACGGTTCTTTAGGTGAATTGCTCGGACAGATTTATGTTGAGAAAGCCTTTCCGCCGGAAGCAAAGCAAAGAGCAAAAGCAATTGTTGATAACTTGCTTGTAGCTATGGGCGAGAGCATAAAAGGTTTGCAGTGGATGAGCGATGAAACAAAAAAACAAGCTCTTGTAAAGCTTGGAACTTTTGGCGTTAAGATTGGCTACCCGGATAAATGGAAAGATTACAGTGATCTCGAAATTGTTCGCGATTCTTATTACAAAAATTTAGAACGTGTTGGCGCTTGGGCGAGAAAACAAAATCTTGCTAGACTTGGCAAACCAGTTGATAAGCTTGAATGGGGAATGAGCCCTCAAACTGTAAACGCATCTTACAACCCGACAAAGAACGAAATTACTTTTCCGGCTGGAATTTTGCAGCCGCCGTTCTTTAATCAGAAAGCGGATGACGCAATTAACTATGGCGCAATGGGCGCTGTAATCGGTCATGAAATTTCTCACGGCTTTGATGATCAAGGAAGAAAGTTTGATCAAAAAGGAAACATTAGAGATTGGTGGACTAAAGAAGACAACGATAAATTTCAAGCGCGCGCAAAGAAGCTTGTAGATGAATACAACAGTTTTGTTGTGGTTGATACTTTCAAAGTAAATGGCGCGCTTACACTTGGCGAGAACATTGGCGATCTTGGCGGATTAACTATTTCTTATGCGGCATTTAAGAACACTGAACAATTTAAAAAGAATGAAATGATTGATGGCTTTACTCCGACACAAAGATTTTTCTTGGGCTGGGCTCAAGTTTGGTCAACCAATGCCCGTGATGAATTCTTGAAAACTCAAGTTAAGACGGACGTACACTCGCCTAGTGTACAAAGAGTTAACGGACCGTTGATGAACATGCCGGAATTCTTTGATGCATTTGGCGTTAAGCCCGGCGATAAAATGCGCGCTTCCGATGATAAGATCGTAAAAATATGGTAGTTGGTTTTGTCATTCTGAGTCCCGATTTATCGGGAAGAAGAATCTCTTTTCAATTATAGGATTGAGATCTTTCATCACGATGATTCTGGACTCAATATGACAAGACTTAGTTTCGTTAGAGTAAGAGTAAGATTAAGGATGTATTTCTTCTTGATCTTATTCTTGCTCTTATTCTTGCTCTTAATCTTAATCTTAATCTTTTTTTAACACTGTTCTTGTTATATTTCAACGCGAAAACATTAACACATATAAGGAAGATAGATGTATTCACTTGAAGTTAGAAATCTTACTAAAACCTTTAACAAGGTTGTTGCGGTGGATAACGCTTCGTTCGAAGTCCCGGACGGCTCGATCTTCGGGCTTATAGGAAGAAACGGTGCCGGCAAGACAACAACTATAAGAATGATGATGGGAATTTATCTGCCGGATAACGGCGATGTTGTTCTTAAAGGAGTAAAAGTTGGGCAAGAATTTAAAAACAGCGTTGGTTATTTGCCGGAAGAACGGGGACTTTACAAGAAAATGAAAGTAATGGATACACTGCTTTACTTTGCCGAACTGAAAGGTAAAACCGGCAGAGCTGTTCATAAGAAAGCGGAAGAGTATTTGAAGAGATTTGATTTATACGACCGCCGCCTGGGAAAAGTCGAAGATTTATCGAAAGGTAATCAGCAGAAGCTACAATTCATCGGTACAATTCTTCACGATCCCGAGTTTATAATTCTTGATGAACCATTCAGCGGACTTGATCCGGTGAACACGAACATGCTTAAAGATATAATCTTAGAAATGAAGAACAAGGGAAAGGTAATTATCTTCTCAACTCACTTAATGGATTTTGCGGAAAAGATGTGCGATCATATTGCTATGATTGATCATGGTAAGATTATTCTTAAAGGCTCTTTGAATGAAATTAAAGCTAAGCATTCACAAAAGAATGTTAGCCTTAGCTATGATGGAGACATTTCCTTCTTACAAGGTCATCCAATAGTTGAAAAGATAGCAGACTACGGAAACACAACCGGCATTAGACTGAAACAAGAAAACCAAACGCAAGAGCTTCTTAAGTTGCTTGTAGAAAGAAATGTTTTGGTTAAGAAATTTGACGCTAATGATATTTCTCTCCAAGAGATTTTTATTGAGTATGCTGGTCACGAAGAAGGAGGCGCCAATGTTTAATTATAGAATTCTTGGCATTATAAAACGCGAGCTAAAAGAAAAACTTTTATCAAAGTCTTTCATTCTCACTACAGTTTTGTTTCCGGTTTTTTTGTTTGTTATAGGCGGCGTGCAGGCACTTTTGGTAACGGATGAAGCCGTTTCCAAATTGAATATTGTTTGTGAAGATCAAAATCTAACTCAGTCGTTTCAGAGAGAGCTTTCTCTATCTGAGCTGGTAAAAGAAGGAAAATATTCTTTCGAGTTCTATACAATGAACCGGGAAGAACTAAAGAAGCATTTGGATGTTAACAAGAAAGCCTTACTCGAGGATAAATTGACCGGCGTTGTTTTCGTTCCAACTACTGCTTTAACAGATAAAAGATTAGAGTACTATTCGAAAACTCCTAACAACATTACACTATCGCGTAAAATAGAAGAACCAATAAACGAGGTGCTGATTGACGCATACTTCAGCAATAAAGCTCTATCTACGGAAGAACTTGATTTTGCACGGAAGGGTGTTAATTTCAACGGCTTCAAAGTTTCCAAAGAAGAAAGCATCAAAGAAGAAGGATTCGGCAGTATAGTTCTCTCATACATCTTTGCTTTCTTGTTATACATTAGTTTATTGATGTCGGGACAAATGATGCTTCAATCAGTAATTGAAGAAAAGTCAAGCCGTATTGTTGAGGTTATCCTTTCTTCGGTTAGTCCGCGCGAAATGATGACTGGAAAAATTGTTGGCTCTGCCATAACGGCGTTAATGCAGATGGGAATTTGGCTTGCAGCTATAATTACCATTGCTTCTTCAGTATTTTTTGCACTTCCGGCGGAAGTGGTTGTTGATATCAAAACCGTGCAAGTTGTTTTCTTGCTTGTAAACTTTGCTGTTGGATTAGTACTCTTTCTAAGTTTGTTTGGAATGGTCGGCTCTATTTTTGATAATCCACAAGACGCTCAAAGCGGCATGTGGCCGGTTATGATGCTCATTATGATTCCATTTTTTGTAGCTATGTCTATGATGCAAAACCCCAATAGTCCAATTGGCAACGTAACAGCGCTTCTTCCATTTACTTCAATAATGGTTATGCCGGTTAAAATGACAATTGTTGAAGTTCCTATTTGGCAGCTAGCACTTAGTATCGTTGTAAATATTATTGCAATCTTCTTTGTCTTTCCAATTGCCGGCAAAATTTACCGTGTTGGAATTTTACGCACCGGCAACAAGCCAAAGTGGAGC
>DAIEQT010000241.1 GCA_027347545.1 Ignavibacteria bacterium
GCCAGCATTGTATCGGCGCCAAAGTAAATGGTAAAATTGTTCCGCTTGATACAGTTCTTCACAGTGGTGATCAAGTTGAAATTATCAATTCAAAAAACCAAAGTCCAAATAAAAGCTGGCTTCAGTTTCTGCAGACGCACAAAGCAAAAAATTTAGTACGCAAGTTTCTTAATAAGGAAGAAGAAAAACTTTACGATACCGGCAAGGAGATGTGGGAAAAGAAAATTAAGAAGCTCAAACTCACATTTACTTCTGATGATGTTTCAAAACTCGCGCGCAAATTAAAGTATGATAATCATCGGCAGTTTTACCGCGCGGTTGCAATGGATAAATTGGATCTCGATCAGATTTTGAATCCAGAACCAGAACCGGAAGAAAAGCAAATTCCGGAAGTAGCATTTGAAAAGTTTGTTGATATAGCACGAACTTCCGCCGGGACCGTAGTTGTTGAAGGTGACCACAAAGGAATGGCTTATACTTACGCCAAGTGTTGCAGCCCAATTCCCGGTGATCCCGTTATCGGTTATGTAACGATTGGCGAGGGAATTAAAATTCACAGAAAGGATTGCAAGAATTTGATTAACATGCTCAAAGCCGGAGAGGAGCGCTTAGTTCCGGTTAGCTGGCCAAGGGCAACCAATTCTTTCTTCGTTGCCGGAATCACCTTGCGTGGTGATGATATGCCTGGAATTTTGAAAGACATTTCCAACAGCATTACAACTTATCAGAACACCAATATTAAATCTGTTAACATTGCCACTCAAGATTCAATGTTTAAGGGTACAATTACTGTTTACGTAAAGGATATTGAGCATTTGAACAAGCTAATCGAGCGGTTAAAAAAGAACAAAGGGATTTACACTGTAGAAAGATTCGACGCAGAAAACCAGTAGAAAAAGAAATGAAGTAAAAAAGGAAAGAAGGAAAAAGCTAAAGAAGGAATGACTGATAGTTGAAAGAAGAAAGAACGCTTGCAATAGATTTTGGCTCAAAAAGAATCGGGATTGCTATAACCGATCCCTTAAATATGTTCGCCTATCCGCTAACTACACTTTCCAATGATTCCGCTTTTATCGAAAAATTCAAAAAAATTTTAACTGAGTATAGTGTCGTAAGAATAATTGTGGGAATGCCGTACAAAGAAAGCGGGGAAGAATCTGTTACCGGAAAAGTTGTGTTGGAGTTTGTTGAGTCATTAAAAAAGCAATTAACTCTGGAAATCATATTAGTTGATGAGCGTTATTCATCGGAGATAGCCAAGCAGAGAATAATAGAATCCGTTCCATCAAAAAAGAAAAGACGGGATAAAAGCCTGCTCGATAAAAATGCCGCAGCAGTAATCTTGTAAGATTATTTGCGCAGCAATGGTGGCTGAGTATAATAGCCAAACTCTTTTATTATTTTGACATTTTTGTCTATATAAACTATTTTGACATCAAATAAAAAACCAAATTGGGAGCAACAAACATGACACTTGATGCACTTGGAATGATTGAAACTAAAGGTTTAGTTGGCGCAATTGAAGCTGCCGATGCAATGGTAAAAGCAGCTAAAGTTGAGTTGCTTGGTAAAGAAACAATCGGTGGTGGTTATGTAACAGTTATGGTTCGCGGAGATGTTGGCGCAGTTAAAGCCGCTACGGATGCCGGTGCTGCAGCAGCTCAAAGAGTTGGCGAATTAGTTTCTGTTCATGTCATTCCACGTCCGCATACAGACGTAGAACTCATTCTCCCAAAACGTTCTAAGTAATTTTAGTATATGCTTCTAGCTCTTGGACTTATAGAAACCAAAGGGTTAATCGGTGCTATTGAGGCAGCTGATGCAATGGTGAAAGCAGCCAACGTTAAATTGGTCAGCAAAGAAAAAATAACTGCCGCTTTGGTTACAATTAAAATTGTTGGCGAAGTTGCTGCCGTTAAATCTGCTGTAGATGCGGGAGCAGCCGCGGCTCAAAGAGTTGGCCAGTTAGTTTCCGCTCATGTAATTCCCCGCCCGGATGATGAAATAGAAAGCCTCATTTATGATTTACCTGTTAAGGAAGAAAAGGAAGTTCCGGTACAGTCCAAACCTCCTAAAGAAAAAGTAAGTGCAAAAGAGGTTATTGAAAAACCTCACGTTGATACTCTTTTTGCTGAAGTGGAGAAAAAGGAAAAAACTGTTCCGAAAAAGACTGCCGAAGAAACCCATGTAAAATCCCGAATTGAGGAACTGAAATCCGAAGCATTGGCAGAGGAAACACAAACTGTTTCTGATGAAGAACTGCAAGCGGAAGAATCTGAGGAAATTGTTTCTGATGGAAAGACCGTTCCGGCTTTAGAAGAACTCCTAGAATTAAACGTGCATAAACTCCGCCACCTTGCCCGTTCTTTTGAACATTTCCCGATTAAAGGAAGACAAATTTCCCGGGCTAACCGAGATGAGCTGATAGAACATTTTAATTCAATTCGCTAAGAAAAGCTTAAATATCTATTATAGAAAACTCCACGTCTGTGGAGTTTTTTTTATATTTCAATATGAAGAAAAAGATAATAACCATATCATTCATCGCATTCTTATCCATCATTTTTTGGGGAGCGGTGGCACTTTCCCAAGATTACATTGCTACTATTAAAGTGCGTATTGTTTATACCGATTTACCAAAAAACTATTCTGTTGGTTATTCATCGCTCACGGAATCATATCTTCAGGTTAAAGGGAAAGGGTGGGAATTGGCTAAACTTTCTGTTGGTTCAGTTGAGGATTTTTACGTTTCTGTTCATAGAGGACCAGGAAGGCAGAAAAAAAATCTTAGCGATTTTATCGAATCGAACCAGTGGCTCTTTCCTTCGATACAAGTTTTGCAGATTTCACCTTCTCAAATAGAATTTGACGTTGACAGAGTAAACTCGAAAATTGTAAAAGTTGCTAAAAACTTTACGCTAAACTTTAAACCGGGATTTGAAGCAACATCCGAAATATTGCTTGAACCGGCATACGTAGAAGTTTTTGGTTCACATTCAATTTTACAGAAAGTTGATTCTGTAGGAACTGTTGCCCAAGAGTTTAATAATGTTTCTGAGACAATTAGTACAAACATGTCCCTCGAAGAAATCCCAGGTTTGAGATACTCTTTAAATAGAACAAAACTTGATGTTGAAGTTCAGAAAATAGTTGATAAGAGTTTCAATGGAATTCCGGTAGAAGTAAAAAATGTTCCGGATGGAAAAGAACTCATTCTTTACCCTGCTAAGATAGATCTTGTTCTTAGAGGTGGGATTAATAAACTTGGCAGATTAACTAACGACAGTTTGAAAGTTGTAATTGATTACTGGAATGCGCTGAAAGAAGAGGGTGGAAAAGTTGAGCCGGAAATCATCATTCCAAAGTTTACAAACATTATTTCGGTTGAACCTAAAAAACTAGAATACATAATAAA
>DAIEQT010000279.1 GCA_027347545.1 Ignavibacteria bacterium
TATAAAGCCCACGATGCGGCTAAGATTTACCATTTAGTAAGGGAAGATAAATATCATTCAGTGGAATTAATGCGATTAAAAAGACATGGGAATAAAATTCATTATGATAGAGTCTTGTCTGTGCTCGGAGATATTATGTGATTGGTAAAAGATTACAAGCAAAGAACTGATTAGAAGTTTCAAAAAGTTATTCCAGTCGCGCTGTTAAATTTTCCATCTAAATCAGCAAAAATATTTCTTTACTTATTAATGATAAAACACTATGTTGCTAATGTATCAAACGTTTCAAATTATTAAAACATAATTTTGGGTACAAAACTCAGTTGTTCTTAAAAAGTGATTAACGATGAACGCAGAAGAAAAAATTAGACATGAGATAATAAAGAATTTTGGTGTTGCATACCGCGCCTTCGGGTTAAGTAAACTTATGGGGCACATTGTTGCTCTTTTGATACATTCCTCCGAGCCGATATCGCTCGAAGAGATTGCTAAGTCTCTTCATCGAAGTAAAGGACCGGTCAGTCAAATCATGCGCAGGTTGCGGGACAGAAATTTAATCCGGCGTGTTTGGCAGCCGACTAGCAGAAAAGATTTTTATGAGATCAACCCGGAAATTTTTGAAAATGCTTTTCGCAATAATTTGGAGTTAGTAAAAAGCAATACTCGTCTTGCAAGGCAATTAAAAAGCGTAGTCGGCAAAGAAAAAAATGCCAATCTTGAAACGCTCAAAATGCGTTTGGTCGAAATGGAAAAGTTCTATGAGATTATGGAAAAACATCACGAGAATTTTCTGAAAGAGTGGACTAAGGAAAGGGATAAACTTTATAAGTAGTTTATAAAAGGACTGGAATCAAGTCTTTTTGTTTTATTCAATTTATCGTTTGAAAAATTTGAAACGTTCATAACACGGAGAAATAAATGAAGCGTCTTGAAAACAAGATTGCCGTAATAACCGGCGGTGCTCAAGGTATAGGAAAGACAACTGTAGAAAAATTTCTAATTGAAGGGGCGACAGTTTTAATCTGGGATGTTGATGATTCGAGAGGAAAAAAACTTGAAAGTGATCTGTCTGTCCAAGGACTCAAAGCGAAATTCATGAAAGTAAATGTGGCAAAATATGATGAGGTTGAAAAAGCAGCCCAAGATATAATTAACGAGTTCGGAAGAATTGATGTTCTTGTTAATAATGCTGGAATATTGCGTGACGGAACGCTAGTCAAAATGTCGCCAGAACAATGGCAGCAAGTAATTGATGTTAACCTAACCGGCGTATTCAACTGCACAAAGGCATTTGCACCTTACATGATAGAAAAACAATACGGTAAAATTATAAATGCAACTTCGGTCGTAGGACTCTATGGAAATTTTGGACAGACAAATTACGTGGCAGCAAAAGCCGGTGTGATTGGAATGACAAAAGTTTGGGCGCGCGAACTTGGAAGAAAAGGAATTAATGTTAATGCAATAGCACCAGGATTTATAGCCACAGAAATGGTTGCTTCTTTGCCGGAAAAAGTAATTAACATGATGAAAGAAAAAACTCCTTTAGGACGGCTAGGTAAACCGGAAGATATTGCAAACGCTTATTGTTTTCTTGCCAGCGAAGAAGCTTCTTACATCAATGGAACAGTCCTGAGTGTTGATGGCGGAGTGATTACTTGAAAATATAGGACAAGATTTGTTCGAGTTCTATCAAAAATATTCTACTGAATACAGGATTAAAAGAATAAATGAGAAATGCATACATTAAATCTACCGGATCTTTTGCGCCGGAGCGAATAATAACCAACAAGTATTTTAACGAATTGCTAGACGAAGATGTTGATACTTGGCTTGTAGAGAATCTTAATATCCGTGAGCGCCGCTGGTGCAGCGAAAACGAATCAACAAGTACTTTGTGTGTGGAAGCTGCCAACCGGGCATTAAAGAATGCGGATTTGAAAGCCGAAGCTCTCGATCTGATAATTATCTCCACCGATACGCCGGAATATATTTCTCCCTCAACGGCGTCTGTCGTCCAATTTAAACTTGGAGCAAAGAATGCGGGAACATTTGATATCAATACGGCATGCGCTGGATTTGTTACCGCTCTTGATATAGCGTCAAAATATATCCGCTCAGATGCTCGTTACAAAAATATACTTGTAATTGGCGCATATGCTATGAGCAAGTATCTGAATATGAGCGATAAAAAAACAGTAACACTTTTTGCAGACGGTGCAGGAGCGGTAATTGTATCTGCAACCGAAAATTCGGACAGAGGTTTTCTATCAAGCGAACTTTATACAGAAGGTCAATATCACGATTGGATGGGAATTTATGCCGGAGGCACATATCAGCCGATAACTGAAAAGGTTATTGCAGATAAAGATCAACTCTTAAAATTTGCAAAAAAATTCCCGAAGGAGATTAATCCCATAACGTGGACGCGAATGATAAATGAATTAACTCAGCGGATAAAAGTTACGCCTCAACAAATTAACAAATATTTTTTCACACAGCTTAACATTAACAGCATCAATGAGACTCTGGATAATCTAAATGTTCCTCACGATAGAGCACATACAATAATGGAATATTTCGGTTATACCGGTTCTGCATGTATCCCAATGGCACTTGATGACGCGAATGCAAAAGGAAAATTGAAAGAGAATGATCTTATTGTATTTATGGGATCTGGTGGCGGGCTTGCATTTGCGAGCGCAATTTTTAGATGGTAAAATCAATTTAAAATATGAGCGAAAAAAAATTAAGTATTGACGCAAAGCAGATTCCATTTTATTCATGGTACGCGCTTGGACTTCTCACACTGATTTATGTGATGAATTTTGTTGACCGTGTTTTAATTTATTTGCTGTTTTCGCCAATTAAAAAAGAAATGCTTTTTAGCGATACACAGCTTGCTCTTCTCGGTTCAACTTCATTTGTAATCTTCTATACTGTACTCGGAATTCCGTTCGGAAGGATCGCCGATAAATATTCCCGCAGAAAACTAATTACGTTTGGATTAACGGTTTGGAGTTTGTTCTCCGGATTGACCGGATTTACACATGGTTTCTGGCAAATCTTTCTTTGCAGAATGATGGTTGGTATTGGCGAGGCAACTTTAGGTCCGGCAGCTCTTTCGATGCTGAGCGATTATTTCCCTTCAAGAATGAGAGCAACTGTACAAGCAACTTTTTCATCGGCAATTGCAATTGGAACGGGAATAGCTTTTTTCCTCGGCGGATGGATTAGCGACGCATTCAGTTGGCGGCATGCATTTTATTTTCTCGGATTTCCCGGACTGGTTTTAGCCACGATTGTTTTTTTCTTGAAAGAGCCGCAACGTGGAATAAGAGACACACCGGCACAAATAGAAAAAAAAGATTGGCGGCTTCTATTTAAAAATGTTCCGCTTAGATATATTCTTTTTGGTTACGCTTTCTTTGCCGTAGCTGCAAACAGCGTTTCAATATGGCTGCCAACCTTCTTCGTTAGAACTCAGCACATGAATATTGCTGAGATAGGTAAATGGATTGGAATAGGAACAATAGCCGGCGGATTGCCCGGAACAATTTTAGGCGGCTGGATTGCAGATAAATTTCACGCGAAAAGAAACGGCGGAAGAATGATTTTTTCTGTCATCATAGCTCTTCTCTGCATTCCAATCTGGTTCATAATTCTCAACAGTACAAGCATTGCGTTACAGCTAGTTTTGATTTCAATATTACTTGGTTTTGCTCTTGCATGGCTCGGTCCTGCGGCTGCAGATGTGAATGATATTGCCGGACCAAATTTACGGTGACTCGCAACTGGAATGTATTTCTTTGTTGTTAATGCAATCGGTTTAGGACTTGGACCGCTTCTCTACGGAAAGTTGAATGATATTTTCAACGTTACAAAAAATCCCGAAGTGATGAGACAAACTTTGCTGATTAGTCCGGTCGCTTGTGTAATTGCCGGAACAATTTTGTATTTGGGAAGCAGAGCATTGGAGAAAAAAAATGAATCAATTTGATTGGCTTGCAAAATGGGCTAAATACACGCCGAATAGAATGTTCCTTCGTGAACATGAAATTGAAATGGAATGGACCTACTCCGATTTCAATCAACGCGCAAACTCGCTTGCAAACTTTTTTATTGATGAACTAAAAATAAAAAAAGGTGACCGGGTTGCGGTTTATTCCAAAAACCGATCAGAGTATGTTCTGCTTCTCATCGCATGCATTAAGACCGGCGCCATACTTGTTCCGCTAAATTTCAGATTAACGCCACGCGAACTAGATTTATTGATTCACGATGCTGAACCAAAGTTGTTTATTTACGAAAGCGAATATCAGAAAGAAGTAGAGAAGTTAGAATCATTATCAAGGATTCCCATCAAGAAAACTATTCATGAAATAACTCCGTTTCTAAATAAATCAATAACAAATAACCAGCAACCAATAACTCAATTAGATCAAGAAGATCCGGTAATGATTCTTTATACAGCGGGGACAACCGGTTTGTCTAAAGGCGCTATTGTTAACCATAGAACATTGTTCTGGAATTCGCTCAATACAGCTCTTCGTTTGGATTTGACAACGGGAGATCACACTCAAAGTTTCGCACCTTTTTTTCATACCGGCGGATGGAATGTTTTATTCACGCCATTTCTTCATCACGGGGCATCACATACGTTGCTCACAAAGTTTGACGCCGATCTAATTCTTCAGTTGATGGAAAAAGAAAAAGCCACAATTTTATTCGGGGTTCCAACTATGCTGCAAATGATGGCTGATTCTCAACTCTTCAAAAAAGTTGATTTATCATCTGTGCGTTACGCTGTGGTAGGAGGCGCCCCAATGCCGATTCCGTTAATTAATATTTGGCATAAGAAAGGAGTGTACATTAGGCAAGGTTATGGATTGACGGAAGTTGGTCCGAATGTTTTTTC
>DAIEQT010000280.1 GCA_027347545.1 Ignavibacteria bacterium
TTACCGCGGTATTCAACAAGAAGTTGCCGGACCGGGCTTCTATTACTTAAACCGCAGAGCGTATATTGCATACGTTGTTGATACAACTAATATTACAATTGATTGGGATAATGCCGATTCAACCCGTTTCGATCCGTTAAAAGTAATTTCGCGAGACGGATTTGAAATTAGCGTTTCTGTAAAGGTTGTAATTCGTGTTCGTCCGGATCAAGCGCCGTATATGGTTGCAAAAATTGGTTCGATTGAAAACCTTATTCTGCATGTAATCCATCCAATGATAGATTCATCGTTCAGAAACCAGGCGTCTTCAACTTCTGCGATGAATTTTATGCAAGACAGACAGGAAGAGCAGCGCAAGGCAGAGGAACGCGCGAAAGCTGAATTAGAGAAATATCATGTTGAATGCGTTAGCGTGCTCATTTGTCAAATCAATTTGCCGCAAGAGTTGATGGATACACAGACAAAGAAAATTATTGCTCAGCAGCAGCAGGCGATGTATCAAGATATGCAGAAGGCAGAGCAAACAAGAATCGCTACAGAAAAAACTCGCGCCGAAGCAGATCAGCAAAAAAATCTTGTTGAAGCTGAGATTGGTGTTAAGATAGCAGAGCAGAACAAACAGAAAGCAATTCGCTTTGCAGAAGGTGAATCGGAAAGCATACGCTTGAGAGCTACCGGCGAAGCGCTTGGTATCAAAGCTAAAGGTGATGCGGAAGGTTCTAAGATTCTCGCAATCGGTGAATCAACTGCTAAGGCTTATGAACTGCAAAACAAAGCTGTTGGTCAGCAAGGTGTTACCGCAATAGAGATTGCAAAACAAATTGCCAGCGGCAACATAAAAGTTACTCCGGATTTTCTTGTTCAAGGAGGAGACAATCTTGGCGGGTTGCTTTCGGCATTCTTAACTAATCTTGTAGCTGGAAAGCCACAAGAAAGTGAAAAGCAAAAAGTCGGATAAAATTTTTTGCTGAAAAGACGGTTCTATTTTTTTTGTAGTAATTAAATATAGAGTCGTTTGCAACAAGAGTAGTGGACGCAAAGTTTGCGTCCACTACAGGTTAAAATCTCCAAATGGAATCGAAAGCAAACGTAACACGCTTAGCTTTATTTGGTGAAACGACATTCTGGAAATCCGGTGAGCCAAAGTTTAGAGCGATAACACCAAAATCAATTCCCAAACCTAATCCCCAATTAAATTTATCAAATCCGCCAAAAGACCAGCCGGTACGAAGCGCAAAAATTCCAAGATCGTACCAATCAATTCCCAACACAACACGCGCCTTCTTGTTGTTGCCCGGCTCATCATTCATTCCTTGATGATAGTCCAAAGCAAGCAGCATTGTACCCGGAACGCTTTCTACTTTTAATGATGCGCCGATATGCAGTGCGGTTGCCATTTGTGTTGTAATAGAACTAATAAACTTGCCGCTCTCTTTTCCTGTGAGGCGGTTTATCAACGTATCGCGCTGAGCTTTATCGCTTAAATCATCCAAATAAATTGCGGCGTTGGAAGAATACTGTGCAACATTTTTATCCCATTTTATTTTACCAATATCCGTGATGGAAAAACCGAGTGAGAAATTTTTGCTTAACAGTGTACTGATTCCAAAATCGAAACCTACACCGCTTCCGGCTGGAGTAGGAAATGGAGTGCCGGAAAAGTCTTCTTTCTTTTCATCCTTTACAAAATTGTATTTCACTTTGAAATCGGGCGAGAAGGCAGCGTATGCAAGAAAATCACCTTTGCCGGTAATTGTATTTGCTTCGCCGGTTTTTAGTTCTGTCTTAATGTGATCAAGCCCAGTATAGAAAAATCCGCTTACAAAGTTAATGGATGCGCCAACTTTGAAACTCTTGAAAAGCTTTGGAATGATCTTAAAATCCCGCGCGTAAGTGAAAGAGTATTTTCTTAACCAGGATGCTTTGAACTGTGTGTCGTTAAAATTGTAAACTTTGTTCGGAAGATTTCCCTCAATTCCCAAATCAATTAACCCTTTGGGAAAAGTCATCAGACCCGAAATTCTATCTGTAATCGTAAATGCAATCGCACCAAAAGCTTTTGTCGGTTGTATTGAAATACTTACAAGCTGAACGTGAATATCGGAAACGACAGTGCCGCCATCAGCAAATAAATCTTTGAGTTTCGCTTTGTCTTGCTCGGTTAATAATCTGCCGGTAGTTTTGCCGTCAGCTCCGGTAGCTTTTGTTCCGAAGTAATAGTTGTATTCATCAAGAGAAATGAAATTAGAGCCAACCGCGCCGGATACATTCGGCAATGGAATAGGAAGAATAAGCTCGACTTTCTTTGATGAATCTTGGAAAACATTAGCCGGATTTTTTCCAACCGCATAAATTCCGAACGAAGATGTTGTAAAAGTTTTTGCCATTCCCATAGAGCGTGCGTCTATAACGCCGCTTGAACCGCTTCCTTGTGCAAAAGCAAAATTCGAAAGTATGAGAATCAAAACCGCAGAAAATAAATTTACTTTTTTCATCGCTTTCTCCTTATGGGTTTACACGGTAATTGGTTGAACCGAAAGCATGAATTAGTAAATCATCTGTGGTTCTAAAACGAACCGGTGTGTTGCCCGGAGCGGTAGTGTTGAGCTTGATATTAATCCGCATGTATTTAGCTCTGGCAATTTTATCAATCTCGGCTTTAAGCGCCTTTACAGTTTTGGTTTGTTTGTTCTTAGTAGAAACATTTCCGGCGCCATCTGTTAACGCACCGTTAAATGTTAATATAGAATCCTGGTCTGAATACTTTGGCGGAAAGTATGTTAAGAAATTATTGTTCTGATCGTAAAGCCTTCCGGTGAATGAGATTGACGCGGGCAAACCGTTTGTGAGTACAACTCCGGCTTCTAAAGAATTAACATCTTTTAGATTATCGCGCTCATCATTTGATAAATCAACAGCAACTGAATCTGTTATTTGCGCATCGGCAATTCCAAAATCGAGAGGGAGCTCAAATACACTTCTGCCTGAAATTTGATCTGTACTTTTCAGACTGACAGTTTTGTAATTGGGATTAAGCGTTCCTCCGGCAAACACAATTAGAGAATCCGGAAAGCGGGAAAACTTTTTGAAGAACAAACTTAAGCTGTCGGAATTGATTGTTAAAATAGAATCAGCAGGAGTTAACAATGTTGTGTTAAGAGTTCTACTGTTCAAACCAAGAATAGCTTTTTGCCCCAGACTGTTCTTAGCTTCAATTCTTCCATCAATTCTGAATTCGAACTGTGCGTTGGTTTTTAGCCGAAGCTGAACAAGAGGATTGCGAAGATTGATTTGCTGAAATTGCAGCTTGTTCTTCAAGTCTTGCAAATCGAGAGAAACAGCGCTTCGCTCCGGTGAAACAACTTGCGGCTGTAGCTGTCCGGTAAATTCTTTTAGCTGTAGATTGCTAATATCAACCGAGCCGGAAAATCCATCTGTACTTTTTATTGTTCTAAAATCCGAAGCAGATTTGGTTTGCAGAGAAATTTTGTAACTCACCTGGTTTGTCGGCGAGCCGTTCAAACTTACTATTGAATAATCCGATAAAGAAAAATTATTGAAGAGAGTTACGGTTTGCTTTCTCACAATCGAACGAATCTCCGTAAAGGTTTGTCCGCTTGGATTTTTCAAATTATTTATCGTAAGTGCTAGAGTCGCGTCAATATCGAGATTGTTAGTCACCTTAATAGTTAGCGAGCCGGTTTCTATCTTTATGTTTGTAAACTTGGTCGGCTGCACTTTTCCTTCATCAATTGTAATAGTGTTATCAATAACTACCGGGTCTTGCGCGGGAATTTTTGCTTGCGCTTCCACTACGCTTAAGTTCACAAATTTTGCTTTCACTGTGAAAGAGTTTTGCGGCAAAGTAATTACTGTTAAGCCGCTTCCACTTGTAGAAACCGAGCACTCAAGTTTTAGCTGGTTCTTAATAAATATCCCTTTTGTTATTGCAATAGCTTTGATGGTTTTAGTTTCCTTAGCGGGAATAGCTATACTGCCGCTATACTGCGCAACAACTTCGCCGCCGGAAGAATTTTTGAGAACAATGTTTTTAATTGTTAGAGAAACCGGAGAAGGAAATTGATTTGTGATTGATAAATCAATTGTGCCGCCATCCAGCTTAACTGTAAGAAATTCATCAATTATATCTGTGTTGATAGAAACGGGGGCATCGTTAAGCGGCGGAACAATAACTTGCATGCCCGGTTGTATGCCGGGACCGATCCAATCGAAACCGATATCTGCAGAAACGGAATCGCTTGCAATTGTAATTGAGCCGATAGTTTCCGAAGCAGATTCGCTGACGGCATCAATCTTTAGTTTGTCTTTCAAATCAATCTTATCAATATTCTGTTCTTGCGAGAAGTAAAGGAGATTGCTTCCGTCCTTGTAGTATTTTAGTTCGGAGCTTTTCTCTAGCAGGTCCATCAAAGAATAACTCTTCTTTGCTATTGGTAGATTAAGAGAAACATCCCATCGCGGCATGTTCGGTTCGTTGATGTTGCAGCTAAACAGTAGAGCAGTAAACAAAAAAGCCGCAAAGTGTTTTACATGTCTCATATATTCCTTGGTTTTATTCTTCATTAAACGGATGATTGAAAAACCGGTTGTGATATAAACCGTTAAAACTTTATGGTAGCCGCAAGCTTCAGCTTGCGTTTCTTTGACAAAACCGCAACTTGAAAGTTGCGCCTACCAATCTTTTGCCATTTTTACACAACCCCTTAATCGTGGGGTTGATCAGACGAATGGTGATATGTTTAACTGTTTCTCCGAAGGAGTCCTTCGGACAACAGTTTACAAAAGCTTATTTTCTGTTTTATGAAACTAATTGAGTAAATCTATTTTTACCGGATTGAACATATCAATTATCGAAAAACATAACAATAGATATAGACTTAGCAAAAGATAAAATTGATATGGCTAACAATTCGATAGCAAGAAACTTGATGCAGAGATATTCTTCTTTAGCTATATTTCAACCCGAATAATAACCCACAATTCATACCGCACATGAAAAAAATATTATTTGTTTTTGCAGCACTTAGCATGCTGTTCTTCGTCCCATCGCGTTCTTTCGGTCAAACCGGCTCTGTTCTCACACTTTCAGAAGTTATGTTTAATCCATCCGAAAGCAACGGCGAGTTTATTGAAATCTACAACACATCAACCACCGAAACAGTTAACCTTACCGGATTCAAGATTAAGTATTACACTTCAACGGCGGATAACTTAGTTGCGTTCATCGGCGGGCTCGATCTTCAACCGGGTAAGTATGCTGTGATAATTGAAAACGATTACGATTACAACAATGGCGCTTATAAAAATTTAATTCCGGCAGACGCAATTGTGCTTAAAATTTCCGATGCCTCATTCGGCTCCAGCGGAATGGCAAACACCACCAGCCGGGATGTTTCTCTGCTTAACGCGTCAAGCTTGGTTGTAGATACCTATACTTATTCCGCGGATAACAACGCCGGTATTTCCGATGAAAAATATTTATTGAACAAAGACAATAGCTCAACTAATTGGCGTAACGGAACTTCTGCAAACGGAACACCCGGCAAGATTAATTCTGTTACTCCGGTTAATTATCTCTATAATCTTACAGTTAGACTAAGTTCGCTCACTCCGGCAAATCCGGTAGAGCGGGATTCCGTTGCGGTTAACTTTATTGTTAAAAACAACGGAGTGCTCGATGCAGCAAATTATTCGGTTGAAATTTTCCGGGATGCTAATGCGGATTCCGTAGAACAAGTAAGTGAAAGAATATTCAGCCGGAGCTACATTGATTTATCTTCCAGTGATTCAATTTTTGTGGAGGCAAAATTCTATGCAGATCAAGTAGGACAGAATCTTCTCATCGCAAAAGTAACTTACACGCCGGATGAAAAAACTTCCGACAACAAAGCTTATGTTCTTGTAAACATTGCCGAGAAACCCGCATCTTATACGGATGTTGTTATCAACGAAATAATGTATGCGCCGGTTAACGATGAACCGGAATGGATTGAACTTTACAACAGAACGGATCACACGGTAAACTTGAAAAATTGGAAGGTTACGGATAATTCGTTAACGGCAACAATAACCACAAGTGATTTTCTTTTGCAGCCTAACGAATATGTTGTTGTTAGCAGCGATGCAACAATTTCAAACTATTATACAAACACACTAAACTTGATTGTGAAAGCGCTTCCATCATTTAGCAATAGCGGCGATGATGTAGTTCTAAAGAGCAGCGCAAATACTACTGTTGATTCTGTTAAATATTCGCCAACATGGGGCGGAAACACCGGCGGCAAATCTCTGGAAAGAGTTTCTTTTGATGTTTCCTCTACAGAAGCGGCAAACTGGAAAACGTCGGTCAGTAAATACAGGGCTACACCATCAAAGATAAATTCGGTCTCTTCGAAGAATCACGATTTGAGTGTGAAAAGTTTTACTTCAACCGCAAAGTATGCGGAGATTGGTAAAACAATTCAGTTAAAAGTAGTAATCGAAAATCTTGGCAAGTATACCGAAGCGAGTTATTCTGTAAAGTTATTCCGTGATCTGAACATGAATAGCGTTTTGGATGATGATGAAAAGATAGACGAGATAATTGCAGCGAACATAGCAAGTCTGGCTGTTGTTGATTTCAACTTTACAGTTGGAAGTTTTGTTGCCGGGCAAAATCAATTTTTCGTCCGGGTAGATTTGGTAACTGATGAATTTATCGAGAACAATATTTCTTTATATAAAATAAATGCAGTACAGTTAAATGAACTACCGGGTGATTTAGTTGTTAACGAAATAATGTATAGCCCAGCTTCTTCGGAACCGGAATGGATTGAAATTTACAACAGGAGTTCTAAGCGGATAAATCTGAATGGCTATCAGATGGCTAACGCAACATCGAAGAGCAAAGTTGTAACTAAGAATGTAATCCTTAATCCCGAAGAATATTTTGTTATAACACGGGATAGCTCGATGTACCAGATATTTCCAAAGCAGTCCAAATTTTCTGCCGCAACATTTGCAAATTTAGCCAACACAAAAGATAAAGTTGTAATTCTTGATTCACTTGACCGTGCGATTGATTCTCTCGAATATAAAAACACCTGGGGCGGAGCTATCGGAAAATCATTAGAAAGAATAGACTGGGTCCGCACTTCGAATGATTCAACAAACTGGAAAACTTCATTTAATGAACTTGGTGGAACACCGGGTGTGGTAAACTCAAACTCACAAAAGAAATTTGATATAGCTGTTTCAAAAATACTCTTTACACCATCAGTGCCTGTAGTTGGGCAAAGAGTAAAAATATCGGTTAGCGCTTCC
>DAIEQT010000283.1 GCA_027347545.1 Ignavibacteria bacterium
CCAAAGCGCAAGCTCGCTTCCGCGCGAACCAATTATCAATTTATTTTTCTTCAATTTTTTCCTCGATAGTTTTCTTTTCTTCGTGCAATGGTTTTTCTCCACCGGATTTATCGTTAAGATTAAAAAGCTCTTTAAGAATAACTGTGTTATCTGTTAACTCTTTAATATTAGCGCCCGTTTCGGCGTACTCGCGCAATTTTACAGTTGGATTATGCAACAGGCGTCCTATCATACGTCGAGTCATATCTTCAACCTTTGCAAAATCATCATCGCTGAGTTTGTGTTTTATTTTTTCAAGCTCATCAGAGCGAATTTCTTCAAAGAATGAACGCATTGTTTTGATAGTAGGTACCACATCAAGTGAATTGTACCAGCCGAAAAAGCCAACCAACTCTTCCATAATAATTTTTTCTACAAGAGGGAGCTGATCTTTTCGCTTCTGCAAATTTTGATCAACAATAATTTTCAGCGAATCCATGTCGTGGTAGAACACGTTATCAATCTCTTTCACTTCGGGGTCAATATCTCGCGGAACAGCAATATCCATCATTACAATTGGTGCACCTTTGCGCTTCTTCATTGCAGTCTGAACATCTTTAATCGTGATGATGAAGTCATCAGAGCTAGTTGCACTGATAATAATATCAAAATTATATAGCTGTTCATTCAGAAATTGAAACGGAATAATCTCACCGTGAACTTTTTCCGAAAGTTTCTCAGCTCGCTCAATTGTTCTATTAGAAATTGCGATTTGGCCAACACCTTTATCGCGTAGATGAACTGCAGCAAGTTCTCCCGTTTCTCCAGCGCCAATTACCAATGCTGATTTTTTATCTAAACTTGCAAAAATCTTTTCTACTACTTGAACAGCGGCATAGCTAACAGTAACAGCACCTTCCCCAATTGTTGTTTCTTTTATTGCCCGCTTACCAACTTTGGTTGCAGTGTCGAAAATTCTTCGCAAAACTGAACCGGAAAACTCTAAGTCTTCGCTAATTTCAAACGATTCTTTAACTTGTCCAAGAATTTGACCGTCTCCAATAATCATCGAATCAATTCCGGCAGCTACGGAAAAAATGTGTTTAACAGCGCTGCATGAAAAATATTTAGAAAAGTGTTCCGGTTTTATTCCAAGTTTCGGTTTGAAATCTATAAGCGTTTGAATCAACGGCAACGAATCCAAACTTTGAGATTGTGGGAAACCAAAAATTTCTGTACGATTACAAGTAGATATAACAACGCCATCCGAAAGAAGCGATTCACGCAGCTTCGGTATAAATTCAACAATCTCGTCACGAGTAAGGTGAACTGCTTCGCGGAGTTCAAGCGGCGAAGTTTTGTGGTTTATCGAAATGCCTATTAAATTCATTTTGCTACTTTCAATAGAACGAATGAAACGTCTTAGCCAGCGAGTTCGTGATGATCAAAGACATAATCGCAAATAAAAATCCAATTAACGAAAACAAGATTACTTTCTTACCGTAAAGGTTGCCGAAAAGCTTCATTGCAATTCCAACACCGTAAGCAATCCAAACTAGAAATGTTCCAACAAGTTTTGGATCTGCATAACTAAACTTTGGGAAAGCAGCCGGCAGCCAGATTATGCCTATCACTATTGCAAATGTTAAAAGCACAAAGCCAATTATCATAGCATAGAAACTTAGCCTCTCAAGAATTTCCAGACTAGGAAGTCTATCGAATATCAAACCAAACTTATTGGATTTGATGTTCTTGTAAAGTATCATAAATAGTAAACCATAGACTGCGGAAATTGTAATTCCGGAATAACCGAGCATAGCATTGATAACGTGCAGACCGAGCAAACGGTTTCTCAAAACTTCCGGAACAATATATGTGTGTTCGATGCTGATTGAAGAAAAGAACTGAAACACTAGAGAAAAGAAAATTATAAACGCTCCGGTGCCGCGAATATCGGTTAGCAACTCGAGAACGAAATATGAAAATGCTATCGAACAAGCGATAATCGAGAATATCTCGAACTTGTTTGTTATCGGCGGATGATCGTATTCTATCATTCTTGCTACAAGATAGAATGCGTGAAAAAAAAGAGTTATAAAAAGAATAACACGTTTCGAGTTGTTTGCGGATTTCTTCTCATTGAAAAAATCGTATAGATAAATACCAAACGCAGCCGCATAGAAAAACGGCAGTAATGTGTTCAGCACTTTTATTGATTCAAGCATCTTAACTATTCTCTAACTATCTAATTCTCCGCACTAAACTTGCGGATTTTTTGTGTGGCAAAATTATAAATATCTTGCTCGAAATCCTCATTTCAACACTATTTATTTGAAACATCTGAATTATTGGTTCTTTGTCACACTGAGCTTGTCGAAGTGTGATAATTTAGCTTGTAACGTCATGGTTCGACAAGCTCACCATGACTTAGTCTTAATATTTCAGAGGTTTCTATTTTGTAAATCAACTTACCGAGTTGCTAACAAACTATGGTGATATTGCAGAAGTTTGGTTTGACGGCGCTTGCGGTGAAGGATCAAATGGTAAGAAACAAGTATATGATTGGCAATCTTATTACAAAACTATCCGTAAACTTCAGCCAAATGCTGTCATTGCAATTATGGGTCCGGATGTTCGCTGGGTCGGAACAGAATCCGGTTACGGAAGAAAAACCGAATGGAGTGTGTTGCCAGGTTCCAGCACAAACCAAAGTGAAATTGCTGATAACTCACAACAACAAAAAACAGATGCTGCGTTTATTCCGCGCGACTTGATGAATGAAGATTTAGGAAGCAGAAAAAAAATATTTTCGGCTACTTCACTTATCTGGTATCCGGCTGAAATTGATGTGTCTATAAGAAATGGCTGGTTTTACCATGCTAATGATGATGAATCTGTTAAATCGCCAGAAAAACTAGTAGATATTTACTACAACTCAGTTGGGCTAAACGGAGTTTTGTTATTGAACATTCCGCCAGATAAGAGAGGCCTAATTCACGAGAATGAGGTTAAGGCGTTGCGCGGAATGAAAAAAATTCTTGATAAAACTTTTAGTATTAATTTTGCCCAGAGTGCTTCTGCAAAGGCATCAAGTACTAAAAAGGGTTTACATGCAAAAAATATTCTTGATGATAATCTAGAAACATACTGGTCAGCGGAAGAAAGTGTTTCGCAAGCATCAATCGAATTAGCATTTGAAAAGGAACTAAAATTTAACACCGCTATGCTTCAAGAAAATATTTTGGTTGGTCAGCGGATAGAAAAATTTCACTTGGAATATTGGAATGGACTTGGTTGGAAAACATTTGCGGAAGGAACTACAGTTGGCTACAAACATTTGCTCAGATTTCCAACAATCACTACAGACAAAATTAAAATTGTGATTGATGAAAGCCGGCTTAATCCAACTTTAGCTTCATTGGGTTTATACTTTGCGTTAGAAACGAAAGAGTGAGCTATTTCTTTTTGAAATTCTTTGCGGTTGGTATTCCAACATTTTTTCTAACACCAAACTTTTCCCGGAACTCGATAAGCTTTCCGGTTTGTTTTTTGTTCAACGTATTTACATTCCCAAGCTGCGCCGCAATAAATTGAATCTTTGCCGCGTGCTCAACTGTTTCCATTTTATGATAGGCATCCAGAACATTTTTACCCAATGTTACTACACCATGATTCGCCAGCAAGAACGCATCATAATCCAAAACATATTTAGAAATCATTCCATACAATTCCTCTGTTCCCGTTGTGCCATATTCAACAAGAGGAATAGAGCCGAGAACAATTATTACCTCAGGCAAAACCATTTTGTCTAAAGGAATTCCCGCAACTGCAAACCCGGTTGCATAAGGTGGGTGTGTATGGCAAACACTAATTACATCCGGTCGGGATTTGTAAATCTGCAAATGCATATTTGCTTCAGATGATGGCTTTCTTTTTCCCTCTACAAGATTTCCATCAAGATCGAGAATAATAAGGTCATCAGGCTTCATAAACCCTTTACTAATTCCGGTAGGAGTAATTAGGATTTTGCTCTTATCAATGCGCGCACTAACATTGCCGTCGTTGGAAGCAACGAACCCTCTGTCGTAAATTCTTTTTCCTACCTTTAAAATTTCGGCTTTCAGCTTCAGAGTTATTTTTGTCACAGAATCTCTATTATGATCTATTCGGAAGTCTGTTAATTATTTCAAGTATTAGTTTTTGAATTTGATCTTGCGAGAATGGTTTTGAGAGATAGTGTGTAAACCCGAGGCTAAGAAATTCGGTTCTATCGTCTGTCATAGCGTAAGCGGTAATGGCTACAATCGGCGTATTAGCATATATGTTATTTTCACGGATTGCATTAGCAGCTTCTACACCGCTTTTCCCTCTTCTGAGATTAATATCCATTAGGATTATGTCGTAGAGGTTGGTATTCGTCAAACGAATTGCGTCTTCTGCATTATTAACTTCTGTTATATCACCAATTCTTCTTAACATTTGCGAAATAGCAAAAGAATTAATTTCATCATCTTCCACTAATAGTATTTTTACTTTTTCTATTTCCTGTTCTGATAATAAAGACTCGGAAGGGACCTGCATAGCGCTAGCAATTGGTATTTCACTTTCCAAAATTTGATTAATTGGGATTGTCACAATGAAATTTGATCCAACTCCAAGCTTGCTTTCAACTTTTATGTCACCCTTCAATGCATCTACATATTTTTTAACTATAGTTAATCCTAAACCGGTTCCTTCAAAATTTCTTCCTCTGCCTTCACTTACCTGGCGGAACTCTTCGAAGATGATTTTAATCTTGTCTTCAGGGATTCCAATTCCAGTATCCTTAATAGCGATTGTTATTTCCTTATCCGTTTTATCGGCAGTAACAATTATACCTCCGTTAAAAGTGAATCTGATAGCATTGTTCAGCAGGTTATCAATTATTTCCTTTACCATAGTAGTATCTGTAACTGCGGAAAAATCTCTACAGTTAAAATCTTCCCGAATAAATAATCCGTTTCTGTTTGCAAGTGCTTCAAAAAGCTTTACTTCCTCCCTTATAATTTCAAGTATAGAAACACGGGACAAATTTACTACTACTTTTTCCGCATCTAACTTTGAATAGTTTAACAAAGTATTCAAAGTATTCAAGAGTCGGTTGCTGCTTTTATTAATCAAAGCTACGAATTCTTTATTATCACCTTCTAACTCGTTGTATAGCAGCTCTGTTAGTCCAAGCATTCCTACCAACGGTGTTCTAAGTTCGTGACTCATGTTTGAAAGAAAATTCGATTTTAGCCTATACATCTCTTCGGCTTTTTCCTTAGCGAGAAGCAGTTGTATCTCGAATTTCTTTCTCTCCGTAATGTCTTCTTGAACAGCCAGCAAATGCAGAGTTTTTCCTTCATTATCTTTTACAGGTGAGATTAAGGTTGTTTCCCAATAAGTTGAACCATCCTTTTTCTTATTAAGATAATCTCCGCGCCATTCTTTTCCTTCGTGCAAGTTTTTCCAAATTTCCTCAGAATTAATTTCTGATTGTTTATGCTGATTTAAAATTCTTAACGACTTCTTGATTATCTCACTTTTATCATAACCGGATATTTCGCAGAAGCCTGCATTAACATATTCAATCATTCCGTTTACATCTGTAATAACAACAGATACCGGACTTTGCTCTACAGCCAAGCGGAGAGTATTTAGCTGGTCTTCAATATTTTTCCTGTTTGATATATCACGTGCCGATACTAAAAGTCTTTTTTTTCCGGCTAAAACAACCGGACTCATGTTAACTTCCACCCAGAAAAGCTCACCACTTTTTTTCTTTGCAAACCATTCGAAACGTTGTGGACCTTCATCTCTCGCCCTAAAAATCCATTGCAAGGCTTCCTTATTGTTGTAAGGAAAAGTACCTGCACTCAAAAAATCCATATCAGTTTGAATAGCCTCTTCTCTCGTAACTCCAAACATTTTTTCCATAGTCTCATTAACGTCCAATATCGCGCCGGTGTTAAGATCATGAATAAACATAGCATCGTTAACAGAATTATAAATTGTACGGAACCGCTCTTCGCTTTCACGCAAAGCATTTTCTGCATTTTTACTTTCAGTGATATTTTGAACTGCGCCATATATGCCAGCAAGCATATTTTTTTGCTCATCCCAAATTGGACGGGCAAAAACTCTAACCCAAAGAATTTTACCGGATTTAGTTACAGTCCTAACCTCAGACATTGCCGGTTGGTTTTTCTTCAGCAATTCAAATGACTGGGCATCTTTTGCTCTGTCTTCCGGGTGTACTAAAGATTTCCACCCTCCTATTGCTCTATATTCTTCGAAAGAGTATTCTGTCATTGATGAAAAAGCACCACTTATCCAATCATGATTCTGAATACCTTTTTTATCTAAACTAGTTGTGAAGATATAATCCGAAGCTACTTCAGAAATTAATCTGTGCCGCTCCTCGCTGTGTCTTAATTCTTCTTCAGCTTTCTTTCTTGCTTCAGATTCCTTAAAAATTGCCCTTGCTTTAAATACATAGCCCGACAGAAAGACACCGCCAATAAAAAGAACCGCAAAGATTAGAAGCAGCTTCATTGCAAAGGAGAAGAGCGGCGCGCCTAATTCAGCTTTCGATGAGGCAATTGCAAGCGACCAAAAAGTATTCATGATCTTAACTGGGAGGAAATAAACTACCGCGCTAACATTTCCCCCTTCTTTGTCATTAAATATAAAAGTTGAAGTTCCTTCTTTTCCTCGCATCATTATTTGTGCTAATCGCTTTATATCAATAGATGATTCTGTTGTTTCAAATACAGACTTGCCAACATGATTTTGATTCTCGCAGTAGAGTTCAACACCATCAGCACTTAACAGCCATGCGCGGACTGATGAACCAATCTTTATTTCATCTAGTATTTCTTTTGTTATCCTTTCAAAATTCAATAGGAAAGCAATACTGCCTTCATAATTTCCATTCTTAAAAATTGGATAGTGAATTACAATTGCCTGAAAACCTTGAACAGCCATGAAAACATCGCTAACTACAGGCTGATGTTCGGAAAGAATTTTTACCATGTGTTTCTGCTTGGATATATCCACCCCAATTGATTTAACATAATAAGGCACAGTATAAATTATTTTACCGTTTGCGTCTGTTCTGGTAATACCGGCAATTTCATCTTTTAGAACACGAAACAACCTTTCTAGTTCATTCCTTCCATCATCATTCATTTCCGTAACACTTCTGTCTTTTGAAAGATAGAGCAGCACACTATTCCACTTATCTATTAATTCGTTAAAGCTTCTTGCAGCTTGCTTGGCGTGTATTTTCTGATGGTTAATTATCTCGTTAATCTTGCGTTCGCGTTCGGTTTCATAAAAATAAATGAATAAGTACGCACATAGTACGAACATTAAAATGATGCTGGCTATCCAACCGCGGTTTTTCATACTTTATTGCGTCTTGTTATAATGAATTAATGTTTTTCAAATAATGTTAAATTTGATTTGAGGAAGTTAATATATTCTGGCAAACTTCTAAAACACTTTGTGGCAGCAATTATTTACGATATTCTACTTAGTTTATGTGTAAATATAATACACGAATGGTCACATAGTAATTTTTTCTGTTATTCTTATAAATTAGGATTACAATATGTCTGAGCGAAACATACCGTTTCAAGTAATTGATTGGGATGCAATTCCCAAAACCGAGCACAAAGGTGAAA
>DAIEQT010000292.1 GCA_027347545.1 Ignavibacteria bacterium
AGAAGATTATAAAATATTAAAGATGATGCTTAAGCCCTTCGGGTTTTCTGTGCCGGTTCTGTACAAGCATTATTCAGAATTATGCGAAACCGGCGGTGTTAATTTTTTAGATTTTGGCACTGATCCGGATTTCGAAAACTGCATAGACGGTTTAATTTTGGTTGATGTTAATCTCATCAAAGAAGAAAAGAAACAGAAGTTTATGTTTTCCAGCAACTTTGCTAACCTCAAAGCAACAGCTTAACCTCAAGCAAATATAGAATTGAACATTCTATCTAATCTATCTGCTTAAAGAATTCATATGTCAGAATAAATTTGATGAAATGAACACTGCCTATTACAGACAATACAAAACCTATTAGTATTAATAGGTGAGACATCAATAACCTTTTCATTTTATTTCCTTCACAAGTTTAAAAGAAATCCCCTTTAAGAGGGGATTTTGAGGAGGGCTGTGGAACCCTTTAGCAGTGCCGGAGATAAGGGCATTGCTTACTCACCACCACATAAAACTAACCAACTAACTTTTGTGCGTTTTTATATTTTCTCATTTTAGTAAGATTTTTCAACTCGTCTGAGTAAACTTTTTTTTTGCCGTCACCTAAAGATTTTTCAATGTCTCTGATATTTCTTACTAACTGAAACATCCCGTTCACTTCTACAGAAGCTGCTTGGTCAGTTCCCCACATGGCTCTATCCAATGTAATATGTCTTTCCACAAATGTTGCGCCTAATGCTACGGCGGCTAAAGTAGGAGCTAATCCGGTTTCGTGCCCGCTGTAACCAATTGGAATATTTGGATACAACTGCTTGAAGGTTTCGATCATTTTTAAGTTTAGCTCACTTTCTTTACAAGGATAGCTGGAAGTTGATTGCGCCAGCAATAAGTTGTCTTTGTCAAGGTTAGCAACGGCTTCATCAATTTCTTC
Source organism: Ignavibacteria bacterium (assembly GCA_027347545.1). Lineage (GTDB taxonomy): Bacteria > Bacteroidota > Ignavibacteria > Ignavibacteriales > Melioribacteraceae > Stygiobacter. The sequence goes on from DAIEQT010000292.1 coordinate 930, forward strand.
CATTGTTGACATACCGGTTGAGAGTATTACCGGTTTTTGGGTTTGGCGAATTCTATATAATAGATCTTCATCGGTTAATGTTGCAGAAGCTATTTTATAAGCTATCGGATTGAACTGCTCGATAAACTCAACAGACTCTTCATCCCAAGCTGAAACAAACCAATCAATTCCTTTTTCTTTGCAGTAGTGATCTATTTGCTCATACTCGGAGAAACCAAATTCAATGTTATGCTTGTATTCCAAATATGTAATTCTTCCCCAGGGTGTATCGCGTTCAATATTCCATTGGTCATGCGGAACGCACAATTCCGGAGTCCGCTTTTGGAATTTTACTGCATCGCAGCCGGCAAAGGCAGCGCCATCAATTAATTTTTTTGCTAACGCGAGGGAACCATTGTGATTAATTCCAATTTCAGCTATGACATATACAGGCTCGCCTTCTCCAATGAAACGCGAACCAACTTTTACTTTTGTGCTCACAAAATATCTCCTTAATGACTGCACAAATATCGTGTTCTATTGTTACCTCATAATTAACCTATAGTTAATTAATTGTTAAAACTGATATTGAATTGTTAATTGTTTGTTAACGCTGGCTTAATAATCCGATAACATTGGGAAATTATTTTTGTACTTAAGTTTATTAAAGGCTAAAATGAGAATTGCTCATCTATCTGATTTACACTTATGCTCAAACTATAAGAAGAGCAACATAGCTAAGATTAAAGGGCTAATTGAACATGCTTTGGAAAATGGGGCTCAACACTTTGTTTTCACCGGCGATATTTCCGACAATGCAGAAGAAAAAGAATTATTACAGTTCAGAGATTTGTTGCACAGTTTTAATCTGCTTCAAAGTGACAAATCATCAATAGTAATTGGTAACCACGATATATTTGGCGGACCGCAAACAGCACAGGATGTGATCAATTTTCCATTCAAATGCCTAAATGTGAACTATCCGGATAAAGTTGCAAAGTTTGTTTCCCACTTTCATGAACTTTTCGAAAACACTATTCGTCCGCATGAAGAAATGTTTTTCCCATTCATCAAGGAATTAAAAAACATTGTACTTGTTGGCTTAAATTCGATAGATGAATACTCACGATTTAAAAATCCATTTGCCTCAAACGGACGAGTATCGAAAACACAGCGGAAAGTAATTGCTAATTATTTATCCTTGCCAAAATTTGCTGATAAAGTGAAAATCATTCTCGTACATCATCATTTCTACCACAAGTCGGAAGTCTCTACTAGTTCCGAAAGTACCTTATGGAGCAAAATTGAAAACTATACGATGAAACTCAGAGGAAAGAAAAAACTTCTCAATCTTTTTTCTGAGAATAATGTTAAGATGGTCTTGCATGGTCACAGTCACGAAATGCGGGAATATTTCCGGGAGAAAATCCGGTTTATAAATGCAGGCGCTTGTACTGAGGAAAAGCAACCATCCTATTTTATGATAGATGCTTTTCCATTCGACATAAGTGTAAATCTACTTAAGCTGGTTTCGAAAGATGATGAAGTGATCGAAAACGAAGAAAGCATTACTTCAATGGCTGTTTAATCACTTATTCCAGTGAGTAGTTGTATAAAGAATAAAAACCTTCCTCATCTATAATCTTCTGTCCCTTTACACTCAAAACCCAATCAATAAACTTTTTCAATTCTCCGTCCGGTGGATTTAATGTGTAAAAATGTAAATAGCGGGAAAGCGGATAGTAACCACTTACAACATTGATGTTGGATGGCTCAATATTCTCAACGGAAGTTATTTTACATTTTGTGCCTTTGACTAAACCGGAGAATGTTATGGAAAACTCATCTCTCTCTACTGCTTGTTGTAGTTCTTCAATCGAATTGAATGATTTTGAAGTACCCGCAAACAATTGATCTTTCAAAACGAGTCTCTTGAATAACTGTAGCGTTCCGGAATTTACATTTCTTAAATAGACATTTATTGTTTTGTCCTTCCAGCCAAGATTTGCCCAGTTAGTAATTCTCCCAGAAAATATTCCTTCAATTTGTTCAATTGTTAGGTTTGAAATTGGATTGCTTCTATTTACATAAATGCAAACAGCGTCCTTAGCAATTGAAGTTGAAACACCGACTGTACTATATTTTTCAGCAACGAGCTTAACCTCATCCGGTTCTAAATTTCTAGACGCTGTTGATATCATAATTTCATTGGCAACAAGCGATTTAATGCCCGCACCGGATCCGCCTCCTTCAACTGTAAAATTAATTTGCGGATTTTCTTTCGAATATTCCTTGGCTAATTTCTTAGTCAAGCTAAACATAGTTTCTGAGCCCTTAATTTTTATTATTGCCTTGCTTAGGCTCAAGGCGCTACATCCACTAAAAATTATTGAAAGGATAAAAGCTAATAGAAATATTCTCACCTCATACCTCTTCGAGAAAGTATTCTAGCATATCTGAATGGAGAGGCAACATTCCATTCCGGTTCGGTTTCGGAATTTACAAGCTCGTCTATAACTCCAAAAAGTAAATTGATATGCTGCAGCGCTGCTTCAAGATTTAGCGGTTGGTTTAAATCATCGGTGGGGGAATGATAGATATTACTTGCAAAATTTATCATTTTCTTGATTCCTTCTTCGTGCGATATGTTCACATAATCAGTCCCTTCAGTTATTATTAAGGAAGGAATGCCCGCTTTAGCAAATGTAAATTGATCAGACTTTGTAAATGTATTTTCTGAGTTAAACTCTTCAGGGATTTCAGCCTCTTTTAAGTTTCTTGCCGAAGCAGCGTTTCTCACAAAATTAATGAGAGTGGAATATTCTTTACCGACAGCTACAAAACTCTTAAAGTTATCGTAAGAGGCAATTCCATCAATGTTAATATTAGCCACAGTTTTGTATAGAGGTTTAACCGGATTGTTAACGTAATATTCAGAGCCTAGCAAACCAAATTCTTCCGCTGTTAAAAGTGCAAAGATTATTGAACGCCTGTTGTAGAAATCCGGACTTGAAAACACTCTAGCAATTTCAAGAAGTGCCGAAACACCTGCGGCATTATCAAACACTCCATTATAGATTGAATCACCTTTTACTGCCGGACCAACCCCAAGATGATCGTAATGTGCGGTAACCAAAACATAACTGTCCTTATAGCTTGGATCATCTCCTTCAACAATTCCAACAACATTTGGACTAACAAAATCCCTTTGCTTAAAACTCCCTTGAAAAGTTAGAACTCCTCTTAGAGGAAAAACTTTTAAGTTATTATCCTTTTTCATCCGGTAAATATTCTCAAGAGTATAGCCACTATTCGTGAATAACAAATCAGCGATTTCCGGATTAATCATTATATCAAAACTTGTGGAAGGAGTTGTAGCCAATGTTAGGTTCTCAAAAGCAAAGTCTTGAATTGTTTTTTCCCAGCTAAATTCGCCTAATTCTTTTCTGTTTGGAATTAAAATACTTCCTCGAGCTCCATACGAAAGTGCAATCCGTTGTTTTACTTCCGGCGCACTATATATAGATGGTAAATCTCCGTTAAAATAATTTGGATCGGTTGAATTTGGTTCTCCTTCAAGAAATACAACAATCTTTCCATTAACATCTAAATCATGATAGTCGTTATAATCAAATTCGTTGGCGGTTATTCCGTAACCAACAAAAACCATTTGTGTTTCATTAGGAATGAAAACCGGATTGTTTGTTTGATACATCAAGAAATCTTCTTTCAAACGGAATCCTATCAGCTCGGATTCAAACTTAATACTTAGCTTAGAATTATGAAGTGGTTTGCTTCCGTGAAATGGAATGAATTGATAATATTTTTGATCTTTTCCAATCGGTACTAGCTTAAGTTTATCAAACTCATTTGATAAATACTTGGCTGCTAAATTTCCACCATGAGTTCCCGGCGCCCGTCCGCTTAAGCTGTCACTCCCAAGATAAGAGAGATGCTTTTTAAATGCTCCTTTACTAAAGAGTTCTTTCATAGAAGAACTCTGGGCAAATAAAAGCGGTGTTACCGCTACAATTAAAAAAGCAATTATGTGCTCTTTAATTCTCACATCAATTCTTATTTGAATGAGGATAATTCCTCGTATAAAACATATAAATGTAAATACGATTTAACAACCTGATCGGTGCCAATCTTAAAAACTTAACAATTCCTTAACTCACCTTTAACGTTCAGTTAATACTCAAAACCTAAATTCGCACCAGAAAATAAAACAAAAATAGAGAGAGAAAGTAAATGTATTATCAAATTAAGAACTACACGAATAGCTCTTACAAATTATTGCTGGTTATTTTAATTATACTATTCCATTCAGTTACTTCATTCGGACAAGCTCAAGTTAAGGGTACACTCAGCGGAAAAGTTACAGACAAATCTACAAATGAAGATTTAATTGGCGCCAGTGTTTTAATTGTTGGAACCACTACCGGAGCTTCAACAGATTTAGATGGAACATTTGCTTTGAAATCTTTAGAACCTGGCAAGTATCAATTGCGGGTTTCGTATATCTCTTTTCAGACCTTAATTGTTAGCGATGTAGTT
>DAIEQT010000509.1 GCA_027347545.1 Ignavibacteria bacterium
GTGTTGAAAATAAGATTGAGTGAAAAAATAGAAGTGTTAAAACAGAGAAGGCAAAAAATCCAGTTCTCTTTAGCTGACAGAGCATTTATTCTCCAGAGTGTTCATCCTTTATGTAAATTAATGAAAAATTTACGCGTTATAAAATCAAATTTTGGTATTTTTATTAGGTATTTATTGGAATCACACTGAAATGAAACGGCTGCTTACAGATCCAACGGTAAAATTTTTCGTCTCGGTCTTAGGGTTATTTGCAATCTTTATTTTTCTAAGGGAGTTGCAGCATATTTTCATTCCTCTGGTTATAGCGTATTTCATGTTTTTCTTCTTTGAACCGCTGAACACATTTTTGGAACGTCACAAAATTCCGCTCGGGATTGTAATCTTTATAGATATTGTGCTTACCGCTTCGCTTCTTTATGGAGTTTCCCGGGTGATAATTGATTCGCTGATTCAATTTGGTGAACAGGTTCCGCTATATGAACAAAAGTTGAACAGAATTGTTAGCGACACAGCCAAATCATTTGAGATAAAAGATTATTCCCTTACACACTTCAATATTGCCCGCGTTCTGAAGAAGTTGGATTATTCGGTACTGGCAAGTGGTGTGTTTGAGTCAACATTATCAGTTGTAACAAGCGTGTTGTTGGTTCTTTTCTTTTTCATTTTTATTTCGAGCGGACACGAAAAAACTTTGCAGGCAATACGGGCGCGATTTGTTGAAAAAGAACTGAAGAGCTCACTAAAGAAAATGAAAAGGGAACATAAAAATTCTCCTCTGGAAGATGAACATACTACTTACGATGAAGAAAACTTTGAAACAATTACACACCAGCGGGAAGAAACGCTTCAGCGTACTTCGAGAGATATTACGGAACAAGTTCAAAAGTATATCATCACCAAATTTTTGATTAGTCTTTCTGTTGGTTTGGTAATGGGCTTTATTCTTTGGGCATTCGATGTAGAATTTTTCATAATCTGGGCTGCATTTGCTGTAATACTAAATTTTATTCCCAACATTGGTTCTGTAATATCAGTAATAATGCCGGCGCTAATGACTCTCGTTCAGTATGAATCTTTTGGATACGCGTTTCTTGTAACGGCAGTTCTGGTTGTAGTGCAAAATATTATTGGCAACATCATAGAGCCGAAAATTTTTGGAAATAGACTAGGACTTAATCCTTTAGTGATTTTACTTTCCTTGCTGCTTTGGGGTTATCTATGGGGAATTGTTGGAATGTTCATTTCCGTTCCTCTTACCGCCATAATTAAGATTATCATTTCGAATTCTTCCAGCCGTAATATGCGGTTTATAACCCATTTGATGAGTAATTAGCTGCTTCATTATAAAGGATTTGCTGCCTATCCATCTGCTTACTTCTCATTATAATTTCATTATATTTGTCCAGTTATAATTGTTAATTGTTAAATAAATAAGTAAGTAGAAGAACAGCAGATGGTTTATGTTGGGCAGTTGATCCGCATTATGCGGGTAGGAAAGTCCGAACACCACAGAGCATGGTGCCGGGTAACACCCGGGGTCTCTTTGTTGGGACACGGAAAGTGCCACAGAAAAAATACCGCCCCGATTTAGATCGGGGTAAGGGTGAAAAGGCGAGGTAAAAGCTCACCGCGTCCCGCGTAAGCGGGATGGCAGGGCAAACCCCACCTGGTGCAAGGTCAAGCAGAAGGTTCTCCCGATCAATTGTCGTAAGACAAAAAAATCGGGAGAGGAGCTGCTCGCTTCAAATCCTTCGGGTAGACCGCAAGATTACAGCAGTAATGCTGTGGCTAGATAAATAATTGCCATCCCGCTTTTAGCGGGATACAGAATTCGGCTTATAGACATAAGCCATCTCTTGATTTTCTGCTTCCAAGGACGTTATGCAAACTAAACGTTGGAAGCTAAAAGAACCTGCGGATGAAAAATCTGTTTTGGCTCTTGCAGATAGTCTTAATGTATCAAATGTTCTCGCCTCACTTCTTATAAACCGGGGAGTTACAAACTTCTTCGAAGCAAAATCTTTTTTCCGTCCCGCATTAGAAACTTTGCACGATCCTTTTTTAATGGATGGAATGCACGAAGCAACTCAGCGTGTAATCAAAGCACTTACCGGCAACGAAAAAATTTGTGTCTATGGCGATTACGATGTTGACGGTACTTGCTCTGCCGCGCTGATGTATCTTTTCTTAAAGGATCTTGGCGCAAAGGTTGAAACATACATTCCAAACCGGTTGACAGAAGGTTATGGAATGTCTAATCAAAGCATTGATATTCTGAAAGAGCGTGGAATAAATCTTATCATTTCCGTTGATTGCGGAATAACCGCTGTTGAAGAAGTTGATCACGCGAACACTCACGGAATAGATACTATTGTATGTGATCATCACCAGTCGAAAGAAGTTTTACCAAAAGCATACGCAATTCTCGATCCGATAAAGCCGGGCTGCAATTATCCATTCAAACATCTTTCCGGTGCCGGAGTAGCATTTAAATTAGCCTGCGCGATTGCGGAAAGAATTGGCAAGAAAGAGCTTCCGCTAAAATATCTTGATTTAGTTGCGCTTGCCGGTGCGGCGGATATCGTTTCTCTTACTGATGAGAACAGAGTTTTAGTTAGAGAAGGTCTGGAGCTGATAAACTCAAATCCTAGACCGGGAATTGCAGCGCTGATTCGCTCTGCCAGAATGGAGCCGGGCAATCTTACTGCGGGACAAGTTGTGTTTACAATCGCGCCAAGAGTTAATGCTGTTGGCAGATTAGGCGATGCAAACCGTGCTGTTGATTTATTCACAACGGAAGATCATCAAAAAGCAATTGAATTTGCTCGTGTACTTGAAGAAGAAAACACAGAGCGCCGCAAAATTGATGAGATGACATTCTCACACGCAATGAGCTTGCTCGAAGAAACTATTGATCTCGATAATGAAATGGCAATTGTTCTTCACTATGAAGATTGGCATCCGGGTGTAATTGGAATTGTAGCTTCGCGAATGGTCGAGAAATTTCACCGCCCAACAATTATGCTTACAACTATTGACGGTGTTGCAAAAGGTTCCGCGAGAAGCATTCCGGGATTTAACATTTATGAAGCGCTGCAAAATTGTGAAGAACTTCTTGTTCAGTTTGGCGGACATGAAGCAGCTGCGGGTTTAGCAATAGAAGTTGCTAAACTTGATGAGTTCAAAGCTAAGTTTAATACAGTTCTTAAAAACTGCATGACCGAAGAACACGTTGTACAAGAAATTAAGATTGATGCAAAAATTAATCTAACAGAGATTTCGCCAAAGTTTATCCGCATACTTGATCAGTTCGCTCCGTTCGGACCGGGAAATATGCGTCCAACATTTTTAAGCGAAAATGTCTCGTTGGCAAGTCAGCCTAAAATTGTTGGCACAAATCATCTTGTAACAACATTTAAGCAAAACGGGCACGATAAAGTTTTCGATTCAATCGGATTCAATCTCGGCTCGTTTGTAAAACTTATTGATAAAGAAAAGAATTTGGTTGATATTGTTTACACAATTGAATCAATTCAAAAAGATGGAAAGCCTTATCCGCAAATTCGTTTAAGAGATATAAACGTAAAAGAAAAGAGCAACGGAAATATTTAGAGGTGTAAAATGTCGGGGCATTCCAAGTGGGCAACAATAAGAAGAAAGAAAGCGGTACTTGATGCAAAACGGGGAAAAACTTTTACAAGACTCATCAAAGAATTGATGATAGCGACACGACAAGGGGGAAGCGATCCGGATGGAAATCCGAGATTGCGTTTAGCAATTGATAACGCAAAAGCCGCAAACATGCCAGCCGATAATATTGAACGCGCAATTAAAAAAGCCGCCGGTGAACTCGAAGGTCAACAAATAGTTGAAGTTATGTATGAGGGTTACGGACCGGGCGGAGCTGCAATAGTTGTTGAGGCAGCAACAGATAATAAGAATAGAACGGTTCAGGAAGTGCGGCATTGGTTCTCTAAGATTGGCGGCAACATGGCGGAAAGCAACGCAGTTGCATGGATGTTTGAACACAAAGGAATTATTACAGTTAAGCGTGATGGAAAGAGTGAAGATGATATGATGGAAATTCTTCTTGAAGCCGGCGCCGATGATTTCGTAACAGAAGAAGATATTTTTGAAGTGAGAACCACACTTGAAGAATTTGAGCATGTACGACGCACGTTGATTGATAAAAACTTGATAGTAGAAAACGCTTCTTTGCAATGGGTTGCTAAGACACAAACTCAAGTTGGTAAAGATGACATAGAAAAGTTTGAAAAACTCATCGAAGCCCTTGAAGACATAGACGACGTTCAAAATGTTTATACTAATGCAGAGTTTGCGGATTGATTTCAAATTATAAAAATCTTATCAGACCGAGCGCCCGCTTCCTGCCTCGCCTTCGGTTAGCCGAGACGGATCAAGCGAGGCGAGTAGTCGAGGTCGAACGGTGAAGAAATGCGAATAATAGGAATTGATCCCGGAACATTATTTACCGGCTATGGCGTTATTGATTACGAGAAAAATGAAATAACGCATGTAGCTTCCGGTGTAATTAAAATTCCACCCACCAAAGAACAAGCCCCGCGGTTAAAAAAAATCTATGAAGAAATAAATCTTGTTATCAAAAAATATAAGCCGGAAGAGTTTGCGCTTGAGACTGCTTTCTATGGAAAAAACGCGCAATCGGCTTTGAAGATTGGCTACGCACGCGGAGTTACTATGCTCGTAGCAATTCACAATGAATTACCGGTTAAAGAATATGCCCCGCGGGAAATTAAGAAAGCAGTTGTTGGCAACGGCGCGGCATCCAAAGAACAAGTTCAGTATATGATGAAGAAACTTCTCTCGCTGAAGAAAACAAAAATGAAACTAGATGAAACCGATGCACTCGCAGTTGCAGTTTGCCATGCGTTCAAAGTAGCAACGCCAATCAAAAAAAGTAAGAATTGGAAAGAGTTTATCGCCGCCAATCCGGATAGAGTGATTTTTTAATGTTGAGTCCTGTTTTTCGGGGGCGAAATATCTCTAACAAATTTATAGGCATGGATTCTTCTTACCGATAAACCTGTCTGCCGAAAGGCGGATGTCGCATAATTAATATTTTGTTAATAAATAGCCCGCGGATGACGCAGATTTAACGGATTTGCACTGATAAATTTTTGATTCATTAATTATGCAACATCCACCGAAAGGCATGATCGGGAATCAGAATGACAAAGAAAAAGAGAAAAACTTTTCCCTTGGAATTTAAGTTCGAATAGTATTTTTTTGAATCAGCAATAATTCATAATTCTACCACAAAACTCGCGGGGACACCATGCGTAAATTCACACTTGCTTCACTACTTCTAACAACAATTTTATTAACCAATTTTTCTTTTGCACAAACAAGTGATTCAACTTGTTGCGAACAGTCTAAAAACCAAATTCAATTTCATTTGGTTAACGACTATTCCGTTTCCTATCTCAAAATGCTTACACCAGCTTCCGGATTAAGATTTAAAATTGATTTGGGATTGAGAGGGTCCTCGGGCGATAGAGATGTACATAATGAAAACCATTATTTAAATAATCAAACAAAGCAAGTTTCTACACACGATGGTGCGGAAGAGAATAACAGTAGTAGCCAATACGTGAATCTTGTTCTCAATTATGCAACTTATTACCAACTTAATGATGAGTTAAATTTATTTTTTGGAGCAGGTCCTTTAATCAGCTATTCTCGATATAACTCAGAAGCCACAAATCTATATTCGAATGTTTATCCAGATCAGGCGGATAGTTATCGTAACAATTACAAAAATTACAATAGGTCGTTTGGGTTGGGATTGCAGTTATCGCTAGGTCTAGAGCTGAACTTAACTAAGTCGTTTTCGATACTAGCAGAGTACAATTTGAACGGAACTTATACATGGAACAAAGAAACCTATAATTTTGAAAACACATCTTCTACTAACGGAAACAAAAATGACTATGAAGGAACTTCTTGGAGCTATGGCTTAAACCAGCTTAAACTTGGTATTGCATACCGCTTCTAAAATCTTGCCTTTAGCAGCCGCAAACTTTAGCTTGCAATCAAAGATTTGCAAAGTAAGCTTGCGGCTCTTGTCTAACTACTGAATACTAATTACTAAGTACTTGTGCTAACAATGATCGGCTACATAAGCGGAAAAATAATCTCTAAGAAACCAACCAAGATTCTGGTAGATGTTGGCGGAGTTGGCTACCTAATTAATATTTCAATTACTACTTTTGAAAAGCTTGCTGACAAAGAAGATGTTGCGCTTTACACACACTTAAGTGTAAAGGAAGATGCGCTCGATCTCTTTGGTTTCTATACACTTTCAGAAAAAGAAATGTTCGAAATGCTGATAAGTGTAAATGGAATCGGACCAAAATCCGCGCAAAGTATTTTGTCGGGAATTCAAATTGTTGATTTGAAAGAAGCACTTAAAACCGGAAACGTAGCGCGTTTAATTTCTATTCCCGGAATTGGCAGAAAAACCGCCGAGCGGTTAATGATTGAGCTTCGCGATAAAGTTGAATCGCTAGGTGATTCCGGCGAATTTGGTTCTGTTAGTCCATCAAACGTTCGCGGCGATGCAATTACCGCGCTTGTTAATCTCGGCTACAATCAAAAAGTTGCCGAAAGAGTTGTAAGAGCAATTACCGATAGAAATCCTAATGCAACAATAGAAGATTTAATTAGAGAATCTTTGGCGAGTTTGAATCGCCCCTCCTAAATCCTCCCCAAAGGGGAGGAATAGTTTTTAGTCTTATAGAAGAGAATCCCTCCCCTTCGGGGAGGGAAGGGGTGGGGCAATTTAGAAGTTAATTTTCTGATCGTCGTTTAAATCCTTACCGTAATGCTTTTTGTAAATCTGTAAATACTTCTTATGTAATTCCGGCGAAACAACTTTTCCGTTCACTTTCATTTCTGTTTTGGATAAATAAAACTTATCAAGATCATCTTCATCGCTAACAAGTTTATCATTTACCAATTCATCTTTAACGTCGTTCAAATATTCTTTCAAAATTTTCATGTCGGCTTTAAGCTTGCTCATGTTAGCTTTAAGTTCTTTCATGCTTTCTTTGAATTCTTTGCTGTTAACCGAGTTCTTAATTTCTTCAGCCATTTTTTTGCTGTCGAAATGTTTCATCTCTTTGTTAAACTCTTTCATACCAGCTTCAAATTCTTCTTTCCACTCCTTCATTGATTCTTCAAACTCTTGTTTATCGAATTCGTATTCGCAATCGTCGTCATCTCCATCAACATGAATTGGAGGTATTGGCGGAATAGGAGGAATGTGTACCGGCGGAACATGAATTGGTGGAATCTTAATAGAATGATGAGCAAAATGTTCTTTTAGATTAGCTTGAACCTCTGCCATAATTTTATGCATGTGTGTAGAATCAAACTCCGGAATTGAAATGTTATTCGGGAAATCAAAGTCATAGTCGAAATCAAAATCTTCGTCATGCTTTCTGTCCAATTTGCCAAGTTTCTGACGAAGCTCAGAAAGCTTATGTTTGTGAGCTTTCATTTCTTCTCTGAATTTTTTCATTCCTTCGCGGTATTCTTTCATGCCGGAATCATATTCGTTTACGCGACTAGAGATTTTGCTTTCATATTTATCAAAATCTTTCGCATCAACCTTATCGCCGTCAATGTAAAGCTCTTCAAGCTTGCCATTATTTAACTTTGCTTTGAAGTGCTTCTCTTCGCCGTTAACATCTTCGGAAAACTTAAAAGTATGTTTTCCTTTTTTGATTGAAGTTGTGTCCGGACTTTCAGATTGAGCCGATACTGTAATTTCGTTTCAGGTTAATCCGTAGAAATCTATAATAGATGCTTTGTTAATACCGGCAGTGTTGGAAGAAGCCGGCTTTGATGAGAAAACAAGAACAGCCGCTACAATTGCAGACACAAACATGAACGCAGCGAATCTTCCCCCGTACGAGAACTTACTTTTTTCTCCGTTCATTCTTTTTATTCTCCTTAATAATTGATTGACTTTTCCGCTTGCCGCTAACGCAAGCTCTGGATAATTATGCTGAATTTGTAACAGATTGTAGAGCGCTTTGGAATAAGCGAGAGAATTGCCGCAGACGCTGACGGTTATATCGTCGCAGCAGTTTTCCCGTTCTTCACGAATCTGGTTGGATATCCACCACACCGCCGGGTGATAGAAGAATATTGTTTCAACCAAAGTTTGTATTAGATTTATTACAAAATCATATCTCTTAATGTGAGCAAGCTCGTGTGCTATTAGCGCTTCAACTTGTGTGTAAGGTAAGCCGTTTATCATTCCAAGAGGAAGAAGAACAATCGGCTTGATGTAGCCAATAGCGAGCGGCACTTTTACATTTATAGATTCAAAAACAGCAACAAACTTTTTAATGCCGAGTTTCTTACCAATTTCGCGCGAGCGGTATAACCACTCAATATCAAGCTCATTTATTCCGCGGGTACGTATTTTTTGAACAAACAAAACACTGCCGATAAATCTTAGCGAGAATAAAAACAATCCGCTTAACCAGAGCATAACAAATAATGGCAAATTTTGGTTAAAGTAAGAGTTAATAGAATCCCAAATAGTTGTTTCTGATTCTGTGCCGGAAATCGGATTAACAAAAAACTTATCTGCCGCACTTACAAAAGTTGGTTGATCTGCTGGTGCGGCGATTGAAACCGAATTTGTTTTGTACTCGATTGAAAATGTAACCGCACAGCTGGCAACGAAAAGAATTATCGCTGCGAAGGAAATGATATATCTAAAGTGTGCGCTTTTTTTGCTGCTTAAAAACAAAATCAAACCAAGCACGAAAGCAATTACGGCTCCTTGCCAGAATGAATGAAAAATCATTCTGCCGAGCGCGTTAACTAATTCTTCCGGTAAGTATTGATTAAGAAAATTCATCACTTTCCCTTTTCAATTTCTGTTAGGTAAGCGCGTATTTGTTCTAACTCTTCTTTTGAAGTTTGAGAATTGCCAATTGCCTGCATTACCAACTTTGCCGCCGAGCCGCTAAAAGCCGACTCAAGAAGTTTATCAACCAAAGCTTTTTGAATATCGCCTTCCTCAATTGCGGCAGAGTAAACATGGCTGCGCTCTTCTTCGTTGCGTATAACAAGTTCTTTCTCAAACATTATTTGAAGAAGCTTTAGCGTAGTTGTGTAACCGGTTTCCTTTTTCTCGTTCAGCTTTTCGTTTACAGCTTTTACGGTTGAAGGTCCCGATTGCCAAAGAATCTGGAGTATTTCAAGCTCGGAATCAGTTGGTTTTAGCAGAGGCTTCTTAGACATTATAAGTTCCTTATCGTTTACAGTACTTCAGACGGACGGTTATACGAAAAGTTTCGTACAAAGAGAGAAAAATTTTTATTTTTGCTAATTAAATAGCACCAGACACATAAATATGCATTATATGATGCGGCTTGTAAATCATTCCTTGTTGACAAGAATAAATAGTTTATTTACGTTTGACATGTGAAATAAATATTTTCTGGATTGGGGTGTCCCCGGTCGGTATTAAGCCAAGACGTTGTTCTTGGCTTTTTGCTTTTAGGGAAAAATCTTTAATCCGTAACGCTTGTTTGCTTTTGTATAAAATTTGCTAGACAAAATATCGAAAGCTGGGTTTGCTCGGGTTGGATCAATAATATACCGGGCAATTGGATATGCAATTAAGTCTGCAAGTTGCAATCCGGCTACATCATCTTTTTTATCAAAAAAACTAATTTCTAATTGATAAGCTGCCAATCTGGATTTATCAACAAATCCAGTTCCCTTTGCGCATAGTTTCTGAAAGTGCTCATCGAGCTTTTTGTCTTCCTTCCGACCTCTTTTCTCAATTATTATTTTGAGATTTTTACCTGGAAGTTGAACGCTGTCTAAATAAAAGATGGCTCGTTCAATTAGAAATGATAAGGACACTTCGTAAACATCGTTGCTTAACTTGCCGTATCTCTGAATATATTTTAACTTATTGATAGCAGAGGCAATAATTTTATAATTAGAGCTGCTAATTAAAGAGTTAACCGAATAGTAAAAATTTTTCTTTATATCTAAATCGAATAGTATCTGAAATTCATGCTGGCATTTACGAATATCGCTTGAATGTATAATTACTTTTTTGCTGCCCCAAAATTTTGACTTGATCTCACTTAATTGCTTCTCAATGATTCTATAATCTGTTTCCAGGACTAATACGCCGCTTAATACAAACACCGGGTATTGCGGGTCAATATTTCCCAACCCATGGTCGCCGCTTTCATCCAAGAACAAATAAAAAGTCATTTTTTGTCTTCTACTTTTAAGATTAAGTCTCTATAAATAGCCAAAAAACTTGCTTTGCTTCTGTATGATTTTAGCACTATATCTTGCACCTAGAATCTATGCTAGAAGTTATTATTATGTCACTAAAACGGGATTCGCCTACGCCAACATTTTGCTCTTGGAATGCGGAAATAAATTTAATATCAGCAGTATCGTTTATGATAGATTGGAATGCATTTAATAAAACACCTTGAAAAGTTCTTTCGTTAGCTTTGAATTCTTGCATGCACAGGATGATATAGTTTTGAGACTAAAATAAGGATTGGTAATTCAAATCTAAAGGTCAAAACAATAATATTAGCTGAAAGCACAAGCTCTTTCCAGTATTAAGTAGCTTTAAGGGTTGCAATCTGGCGATTCGAAAAGAATGATGGATATATTAATTATCAATTTCTTATTTTTCTGCTAAGCTAAAGTGAAACTACATTTTGAAAGCACACTACAAATAGCATTCCTGCATTTTTACGAATCAACAAGGACACAAAAATGAAAAAACTCTCTACTTTGTTAATGATTGCTTTGCTCTTTTCGGCAAGCTGTTTTGTTACTGCGCAAAATTTCAAGGTTAGCGGCGTTATAAGCGATGCCTCCAACGGCGAAAAACTAATTGGCGCAACGGTAATGATAAAAGACTTAAACACCGGCGCCACTACAGATCTAAATGGCAACTACATTATTGAAGATGTCAAAGAAGGCGTTTATGAAGTTACTGTTACTTACATAGGCTACTCATCAAAGACAAAAAATATTGATGTAGATAAAAACATTAAGATAGATTTTCTTCTCGAACCAAGCTCTGTTTTGCTAAACGAAACTGTAGTTAAAAGTACAAAAGCCGTTTTGAGAGAAACTCCGGTTGCGTTTTCTGACGTTAAGGGAGCCGATCTGGAATTCAAACTTGCTTCAAGAGATATACCTCAAGAACTATCAACTACACCAAGCGTTTATTCATCGGCTTCCGGCGGCGGTGCCGGCGATGCAACTCTCTATGTACGCGGATTTTCTCAGAGAAACGTTGCGGTAATGGTTAACGGTGTTCCAGTGAACGATATGGAAAACAAATGGGTTTACTGGTCAAACTGGGCTGGCTTAGGCGATGTTCTCGAAGACTCACAAATTCAAAGAGGTATTGGCGCTTCACCATATTCAACCAATGCAGTTGGCGGAGTGTTGAACATGACCACAAAGGGAATTGGAAGCGAAGAAGAATTTGCTAAGATTAAAACCGAATATGGTTCGGATAATCTTATCAAAGGGAGTATTTCTTTTCACAAAAAGTTTTCTCAAAATTTTGCCGTAACTGCGCTTGTCTCAAGAAAAAATTGGGATGGCTACGCTGTTGGTACTTACAATAAAGAATTCTCTTATTTCTTTGCAGTTGGCGGAGTGTTTGGAGATCATTCAATCGAGCTGCGTGGTGTTGGCTCTCCGCAAGAACATGGACAAAGACCATTTAGTTATGCAAGATTAACTGCTGCTGATTGGGAAAAGTATGGACGTGATTTTAACTACGCAATGGGAAGATTACAAGGCGGATGGATTAATGAAACAGTAAATAAATTTCACAAGCCGCAATTCAATATAGATTGGAACTGGCAGATCAGTCCAAAATCCGTTCTATCAACCGTTGTTTATCATTCGATTGGAAGAGGATACGGCTCAGGTACGTTGGGACCATTCGCTCCTGCAATAACCAAAACTCAAGACCCGGTTTATCAGAATTACAGAGATTACGATAAAGTCTGGAGTATAAACTCAAAACAGGTTGATATTAAATATGATGCAACTAAGCATCGCTCAATTTCAACTGTATTGAGAAACTCGGTTAACAATCATAA
>DAIEQT010000510.1 GCA_027347545.1 Ignavibacteria bacterium
CTTTTTCATTTCATTCTCCAGACTTCATATAAACATGGAAGAAATCTACCCTCTTTTAATAATTATAACAAGCGAATTAACTTTCCTTCCTTTGTCTTCAAATTCAAACTAAGACTACTGGTTTTCTTATCGTTGCAAGTATGTTGAATTCTAATTTGCTTTTATGTTGTTGAACTAGCGGTGGTGTAATATTTTAGTGTTTTTTTTGATTGTACTTGAATAGCCAATTAAAGTCCCAAAAATTTTCTCTTTCTTATCATGTTTACATTTGCAAAATTTGGCTAGTTAATTAGGTGGGCACTATGAAACGCTTCATACTTTTTTCTCTCGGACTTTTGATTCTCGCAACTTTCAACAGTTGTCAAGACGAAACATTACTTCCGGTATATCACTCGGTTTCTGTTTCTTCCAACACACCAACAGACGTTACCCTTAAAGCCGGAGAATCTGCATTTCTAAATGATGAATTGTTAATAACTTTTTCGGGCGTCGGCGCGGATAGCCGCTGCCCGATTGATGCAATTTGTGTCTGGGCTGGCGATGCCGAAGTTAAACTAAAACTAACCAAAGGAAGTTTGCAAAAAGAAGTTGTACTTCATACCGGATTAACACCAACAGCAATTGTTTTTGATGGATACGAGATTGCCTTGAAAAATGTTCTACCCGCACCTAAGAGCAATGAAAGGATTAAGCGGGAACAGTATGTGATTGATCTTAGAATCAATTACAATGTAAACTCGCCGCTAAAGCAAGTTTACTTTATTGATGCTAACAGCGAGTGGATGATTAAGAAAGATATGCTTGTTGTTAACTCGGCTGTAATCGAAAATAATTTGCTGACGCTTTCGGTTAGTTACGGCGGAGGATGCAGAGACCACATAATTGACCTTTACGCTTACACCGGAATTCTAAAATCAAATCCGCCGCAGATGAATCTTGTTCTTTCCCATAATGCCAACGGCGATATGTGCGAAGCGTACGCAACAAGAACAATTAAGTTCGACTTGAGCAAAATAAAAGAATATCTCGGCGGGTTAGTTGGTGTTACTGGAACAGTTATTCTAAACATCAACGGAGCGGACGGCAAGCCGATAAAACAATCGCCGGTGGTTTATAAGTATTAGTTCAACTTCAAAATAAATATTAAAGGAGGTTTATGGTCAAAAATATACTGTAGCAAAAAATTCTGCTTAATCCTCAGCTACAAATAACTGACTCATTAACCAAACCTTGTGAGGTGTAATTTGAAGAATATCATTTTAACCTTGTCCTTCTTTTTTGCAACAACTTTATGCTTTGGTCAAACTCTGGGTTATTCCGGAGCTATTGCTCAGTATAATGGTCACAGAAACATCGGATATGGTGCTAATGTTGAATATGGACTTAACGTTTCAACTAATGCTGCAATCACTTTCTCCGCTACACTATTATTAGCTAATCGGAAAGAAGCCGGCTTTGATTTATCCTATTTACAAATCCCGGTTACAGCTGGTGCACGATATTATATAATAAAGAATGTTATATCACCTTACGTAACTGTTGAAATAGGTGCGAGTTATTCAAAAATTGAAAGAGTTGAGATGGTCAAATTTGATATTTCCCCATCGGCAGAAGAGCATCAAGAATTAGTGAGATATCGCAATGTAAATTTGGGGTTTGGGACAACAATTGGCGCTTTAATAAATATTTCCAAAGAGATTGATCTCAACATTTCGGCACGACAATACAACGTATTATACATACCAACATCATTCCTCGCATGGAATGTTGGAATAATTTATAACTTAATGTAAAGTCTAGTCATCAACTCAGGCTGCTTCTTGTGAAGCGGTCTGAGTTGTAATTGCTCGGCTGAGCTTTTCAGAGTTGCTTTGAAGTACAAGAATGATTAGACAATAGGACTTCGCCGGTTCTGGTATGGGGATATTCCTACAAATGAGTTGAGTACTAAATAAACAGCTGTGAGTTACGTGCAACGAAAATCTTTCGGTGATTAATACTAAACTAATGCGGGTCGAATTATGAGAACACAACCTTCAAACCATGTAGCACTATTTGTTTTATCGCTTCTATCTCTAGCAGGTTGCACGCGTTACGACTAAAGCTATCAAAACTATTTAGTGCTTTACAACCTAAACGATCCGCAAAAAATAGAAGTACGAATACCTAATATTTATGAATATAGCGGAAGAATTAAAGATAAGTTGCCGGATGGAACCGTTATAGATGGCAATTTTGTTTTTAATCAATATTTACAAGCACCCAACAATTATTATCCATCTAATTATAGAGTCCTCTCGGCAGAAGAATTAATATCTAAAGAAGTTGGACCCGGAATCATCTCTGCTCGTTCCGTGAAAAAAGTAGATCGCGAACAGATAAAACAAAACTTTCCCGAGCTTTTTGGCTACAGTTCTGATGTACGCGTATCTCCAATCGGCAACGCAACATTGATGATAGGTAAAAGTAAAATGATTGAGATGGTTTTCTATTCTATAAATAAGATTGATGATTCGGGCGCAGGAATCGGTAAAGATAGCGATGGAAATATTTATCGCGTTTATTTGGTAACAGAGACAAGTGCCCCACATTAAAACCCAAAACTCACCAGCTTGATTTTTTTTCCCTCTTCCAAGTGCATCTTCTCGTACTTAGTTTTAATTGTGTACTCAAAAGGAA
>DAIEQT010000323.1 GCA_027347545.1 Ignavibacteria bacterium
GACTAAGTCATGGTGAGCTTGTCGAACCATGACGTTACAAGCTAAATTGTCACACTTCGACAAGCTCAGTGTGACAAAGAACCAATAATTCAGATGTTTCTTGTACTAATTACTAAGTACTATATACTCAATACTGTTTTAGATCGATGTCCCGGTAAATTTTAATCTGTTAATAGCGCGCGCTAATGCACCTTCAGCTCTAATTGCATCTAAATCTTTTCCTCTATTAGCTAATCTTTCCTTTGCTCTATCATAAGCTTGCTTTGCGCGTTCAACGTTAATTTCTTCCTTTGTTTCCAAGCTATCAGCAAGTATTAAGATTTTATTCTCTGTCACTTCTACAGTGCCGCCGCTTGTAGCAAATTCAACTTCCTTGCTCTCCAAGTCTTCAATCTTAACTTTTCCAATTTCGAAAGTACTAAGAAGCGGTGCGTGATTGAAAAGTACTTGAAAGCTACCGGCAGTTCCGGGAACTGTTAGCGATTTTACTTTTCCGCTAAATGCTTGTTTAGACGGAGTAATTATTTCAAGATTCAGTTCTTTCATGCTTATGCTTCTTGATTCATCTTTTTAGCTTTCTCAACTGCTTCTTCAATAGTACCAACATACATAAATGCTTGTTCCGGAAGATCGTCATGCTTGCCATCAAGAATTTCTTTGAAGCTTCTGATTGTATCTTCCAACTTAACATACTTGCCCTGGAAGCCGGTAAACTGCTCAGCTACGTGGAATGGCTGGCTTAAGAATCTCTGAATTCTTCTTGCGCGGCGAACAATAATTTTATCATCTTCAGAAAGTTCATCCATACCAAGAATATTAATGATGTCTTGTAAATCTTTATATGATTGAAGAATTTCTTTAACACGTTTAGCAACTGCATAATGCTCTTCCCCAACAATATCCGGTTGAAGAATTCTTGATGTTGAATCGAGAGGATCTACTGCCGGATAAATACCAAGCTCGGAAATCTGACGGCTTAATACTGTTGTAGCGTCCAAGTGAGAGAATGCTGTAGCCGGAGCCGGATCAGTTAAGTCATCTGCCGGTACGTAAATAGCTTGTACAGATGTGATAGAACCTTTAGCCGTAGAAGTAATACGTTCTTGGAGCTCACCCATTTCCGTTGCTAAGTTAGGTTGATAACCCACAGCGGATGGCATACGTCCTAACAACGCTGATACTTCGGAACCAGCTTGGGTGAAACGGAAAATGTTATCAATAAACAAGAGAACATCGCGTCCTTCTTCTTCACGGAAATATTCCGCGATTGTTAATCCGGTGAGACCAACGCGTAAACGAGCTCCCGGCGGTTCATTCATTTGACCAAACACTAAAGCAGTTTTTGGTAATACACCGCTCTCTTTCATTTCAAGCCAAAGATCATTTCCTTCGCGGGTTCTTTCACCTACGCCGGCAAATACAGAATAACCACCATGCTGCTTAGCGATGTTGTGAATCAACTCTTGAATAATAACAGTCTTACCAACACCGGCTCCACCGAACAAACCGGTCTTACCGCCTTTTGTATATGGTTCAAGTAAGTCAATTACTTTGATACCGGTTTCAAACATTTCTTGTGTAGTTTTTAAGTTATCAAACTTAGGCGCATGGCGGTGGATTGGGTAACGTTTTACAGTTTTGATATCTTTTCCAAGTCCGTCTATTCCATCACCAATTACATTTATCAATCTGCCAAGAGTTTCTGGTCCAACAGGAACCGAAATAGGCTGTCCGGTATCAATTGCTTTCATTCCGCGTACAAGACCATCTGTGGAATCCATAGCAATTGTACGAACACGATTCTCGCCTAAATGCTGCTGAGCTTCAACGATAAGAATTTCGTCAACGCCTTCAACATTTTTTCTTGGAATTTGAATCGAATTGTTAATGCTCGGGAGGTTTCCGTCCGGGAAGTCGATATCAACAACGGGACCAATTACTTGTACAATCAGACCTTCGTTTGAAGCCATTTTTATTCCTTTTATTTCAAAATTTAGTGCGGAAAATTAGGAAAGATGGGAGTGATTTCCAAAAAGTTTGCATACCTATTCGCATCAGAAAGAGTTATATTGGCACACCGGATTAATTGGTGGCAAAAGATGATTAAGCAAAATATTGGATGATTCTAAAAAAGAAAAAGTTTTTGTCAACAACACCTCTAATTCTTTGTCTGAACAACTTAAGTTTAGCATGAAAACTTTCTATCGCCGCA
>DAIEQT010000401.1 GCA_027347545.1 Ignavibacteria bacterium
TGGACTTGAGAAACTTGGTTGCCTCTGATGTGATGACAAAGAAGCCGAAAACAATTACAAAAGAATTTTTAGCATCGTTCGCGCTTCAGCAGATGGAGCAATACAACATCACTTCATTAGTAGTTGTGGATAAAGAGAAAAAACCGGAAGGTATTGTTCATCTTCACGATCTGGTGAAATTAGGTTTGCAATCAAGATGAAAAATCTCTTTGCATTGTTGTTAAGCCTTATACTTTTTTCTTGCTCAGAAGAAAAAATTCAACCCCAAATAGAAAAAACCAAAATTGAAGGTGAAATTCCTTCCCATGAAAGCTGGATCTCCAAAGTAATGTTTACCGATGAGGGAAAAATCAAAGCGATTTTGTTTTCAGATCATCTTAGAAAATTTGAACTGCAAAAAGAAACCTTGCTCGAAGGTGTAAAGATTGATTTCTATGATAAAGAACAGCGAAGCACTTCTAATCTTACATCAATAAAGGGAAAGGTTGATGATATTTTGCGCGATATGTACGCCACCGGAAATGTAATTGCGCGGAATGACAGCGGTGTTGTACTCAAAACTGAAGAACTCAAGTGGCGTAATGTTGATCAGAAAATTGTTACGGATAAGTTCGTTTCCATTACTACAAAGAAAGAAATCATAGAGGGCTACGGACTTGAAGCCGACCAAAGTTTGAATAACTATGTTGTCTTTCATCCAACATATACAGCCTCCGTTGCAAAAGAGGAGAAGAAATGATGTCGATTTTCATATCCCTCTTTTCGATAATCGGTTTTACAGATTGTTTTACTGATTAACTAAAAAGTTTGTAGGCGCAACTTTCAAGTTGCGGTTTTATAAAAGAAGCTCAAGCTGAAGCTTGCGGCTACCATAAGGATTTTAATTATTACGATGTTCCAATGAAATATATTTTCCTTTACATAATTCTTTTTCTTTCGGTTTCTTATGCTCAAGAAGATAACCGCATAGTTGCGATAGGTGACAGCTTGGTAGGCAAACTAGTTAATGGGGAAAGCATTCGCGAGCTGCACGGAAACGTTGTGATGACGCAAGGCGCGGTTAGAATAACTTGCGATAAGGCAATTCAATACTTAGCGCGAAACGAGGCTGATTTGATTGGGAAAGTAGTTGTAACACAAGACAGTATTGTGATAAAAACTATCCAAGGGCATTATTTTGGAAACACGAAGATTGCTTACTCGAATCATGGAATAGATTTAACCGACGGTCATGTTCAGCTTAACTCAAAAAACGGCTATTACTATTTTGATGAAAAGCGTTCCTATTTTTATGATGATGTAAAGTTGAAAGAAGGCGTCTCAAATCTTGCGTCATTGCGGCTTAACTATTTTGATGATGAAGACAAAGCGGTTGCGGGCGGTGATGTAATCGTAAGCGATACTGCTTCTACAATACTTACGGATAGTTTAATATACTTCCGCAACACCAAAAACACTTTTGCTTTCAACAACATTAGGATTTACAACTCCACAGACCGTATCGCAATTTTTTGTGAAAGGCTTGAAGATTACGGACAGAATAAATACACCAAGATTTGGGAAAATCCGTTGCTCGTGAGAATTGATACAACTTCTACGGGTGAACTGGACACATTGGTAATATCATCAAAGCTGATGGAAGCGTTTGACGACAGCAGCCAAAAATTAATCGCTACCGATTCGGTAAAAATGTTCAAGCGTGGTTTTGCTTCTAAAAACAGCCAAACATTTTTCTACCGTGCGACGGATGAAATACAAACATTTAAGCGGGAAGGTGATGAGCTTCCGCCTGTTCTATGGAGCGAAGAAACCCAACTCAGCGGTGATTCGGTTTACATTTTTATTAAAGATAACCGGCTTTCGCGCATCAACATGAATTCCAACGCTACAATAATTTCCGAACATACAGACAAGCCGTTCCGCTACGATCAAATTTCCGGCAAAGCGGTAAAAATTTTTTTCAATGATAACGGAATTGAGCGAACGGATGTTGCTGGAAATGTTCTTAGCATTTATTACGTTTACGATGAATCTGAGCCGAATGGTTTAGTCAAATCAAGTTCTGAGAGCGCTAAGATTTATTTTGCAGATGATGAAGTGCAAGATGTCCGGCTTTACGGCAAACCGGCTACGGAATATCATCCGGAAAATTTACTTGAAGGAAAGGAAAAAGAGTTTACCATTCCGGCATTCAGACTTTTCCCTAACAAGCCGACAAAAGAATCGTTACTTTCCAGCAACAAAAAAGTTCTGTTTTACTTAACAAAGGATTCAGCTTACTATGCAGCAAAACTTGACCCTAAAAGGGGAAAACCTTAAAAAGATTTATAAAAAAAGAACCGTTGTGAACAAAGTTTCCGTGCAAGTTCAGCAGGGTGAAG
>DAIEQT010000403.1 GCA_027347545.1 Ignavibacteria bacterium
CGCATGAGTTGAATTACGTGAATTATTTTTAGTGAAACTTGGTGTTTTAGTGCCTTTGTGGCTTAATTTCTTATCTTTTCTTTTGCCACCAAGTCTCAAAGACACTAAGAAGTCACAAAGTGCGTAACATGAGTGATTAAGTCGGAATTGAAAATCACGGTTTTATTCCAGCAGATTTTTAACGATAATTAGGTGAGAAAAACAAAGCCATCAAGAAACTGTTAAATGAACGTTAGAAAGATTAGAGAAATTGCAGATAATTTGTTTGAACAAGGCAAGTATGACGATGCTTACATTGTTTACGATGAAATTTACACACGTATCTGGAGCGCTATAGGTGCAATCCAAAACGGGTTAACAAATTTTTCCAACGAATATCTCGGCAGCAGTTTCAAATCCAGTTACAAGTTGAGAAGTACTTTCACTGTTCAGATTTCCGACAACATTTTTAAGAAGTGGTTTAATCTTGATACCGACCAAACGCTAAACGAATTAACTTTTACAACCTACGGTCATCTTCAGTGTATTTCTTATTCACCGTTTCTTAACAAAACTGTTGGGGCAGATGTAGTATATAGCGAGTATATGATTTTGCATACACTTATTAACGATTCTGCAAAAGATGATTGGGTTAACTCGCTGCTTAAATTTGTTTCGCCGGTGATGGAAGACAATCAGGTGAAGAAAATCCGCCCGAATATTACAGAGGCTAATGTTAAAAAGAATCTGGCGGAAACTGCCGCAAAGCTTAACTCTACTGATTGGAAGGATGTAAACATTTGCCTGCTTGATTATCTTTTCAATATGGGCGATAACTCTTCAGAGCTGTACAGCTCGGTTCATAAAATTGTTGGAACGTATTTCCGACAGAAGACACACCGAAAAAAGAAAAGTGATGGTAAAGAAGAAAAGAAACGGCAAGATAATTTTCGCTATCAGAGTTATGAGCGCTATGAAAAGTATGAACGGTTTGAGCGGTATGAAAGTAATTCGCGCAAGCGGGATGAATTTGATCCTACCCGCGCAACAGATTTTGAAAAAGCTAAACATTACGGAGAGGTACTTGGCTTAACGGGCAAAGTTTCTAAAGCTTATATCCGCAAAAAATATTTGGAACTGATTGCAAAATATCATCCGGACAAAGTTTTTGATTTGGGCGAAGAGCTGAAAATTTTAGCTGAAGTAAAGACGAAACAAATTAACGCCGCTTACGATTGGATGAAAAAGAAGTATAGTATTTAGCTATCGGCTGTCAGCTATCAGCATTCGGTTTCAATTAGCTGATAGCGGAATGCCGAAAGCCGAAAGCTGATCCTTATCCTTACCCACATGCATCACAATTACCGCAAGGTTTTTCATCGTTGAAACCAAAATACTCCGAGATAAAAACTCTCCGGCATGTAATAGACTTGAAGTAGTTAACCACAGAAAGCAACTTCTTGTTATCACTCATTAATTTAGCGTCCAAATATTTTTCATCGTGAAGTTGATGCGGAAGCTCATCAACAATTTGTAAATCTTTTGTTTCGATAGTTCCTTCTGTAACTCCGTAACGGTCTAACATTGCCAGAACAGTTTCAACGCGGAAATCACTTCTGTCCTTCCAGCTCATCTGCTCACGAAGAAAATCCAAACCTTCTGCGTTTGCAACTTGCGGTTGGCTTTTAATGAGGTCGTACATTCGCGAATAATAATCGGCATTCGGATTTGCCCACTTGATAAATTCCATTTGCGTGTAAAGGTCTTGCTGATTGTAGAGCATCATACATAATGAATCTTTCCCGTCGCGTCCGGCTCTACCAATTTCTTGATAGTACGATTCAATTGAAGAAGGAACTTCGGCATGAATTACAAAACGAATGTCCGGCTTGTCAATTCCCATTCCAAAAGCGTTTGTAGCTAGTATTAAATTTTGTTTGCCGCTAAGAAAATCACGCTGAGTTCTTTTTCTCTCTTGCGGCTCAAGTTTGCCATGATAAATTCCGTGAGCATAACCT
>DAIEQT010000417.1 GCA_027347545.1 Ignavibacteria bacterium
CGGCTTCAGATTCAATTACAGTCCAAACTCTGAAAGATTCGATTGCCAAAGAACTTACTTCAGACAGCTTATATTTTGCGTATCTAAAACGTACAGGAAATATTTACAGCGGAGATATAGCATGGATGGTTCAGAAGTGGATAAAAGGCGATGCGAACCAAGGAATCATTTTAGCGTTGCCGGATGAGAATTATAGCGCATCACGGATAGCAATATATAATAGCAAAGTAACAGACAAAGCACTAAGACCAAGACTAAAACTTATTTACACAATAAAGTGACCCAATGCGAAATAAAATTTTATTACTTATAGTTTGTCTTTCACAATCCGTTCTATTTGCTTCAGGCGGATAAATTTATTCTAGACTTGGTTTAGGAGAATTAAATTACAACTTCTCTGCCAGAAGATTTGGCTTAGGAGAACTTGGCTATGCTCTTGCAGATAGAGATTTTCTGAGTTATGCCAACCCGGCTTCTTGGAATCAAATTGGGCTGACAAAATTTGAAACCGGAATAATGGTGAACTCGGTAACCCAATCCTCAAATTCTACTTCTGTATTCAATTCTAATTCATACTATACCGGTTTGATGGTTGGATTTCCAATCAGCCGGGAAGATGGAATTTCATTTTCCGGTGGTATAGTACCTTACAGCAATGTTGGTTACGATTTGATTGCAGAGGAAAAAAGTACTTTGGTAGACCCTCACAAAACTTCTTATATGGGTGATGGGGGAATCTTCAAAATATTTTTCGGAACATCTTACAGATTACCGTTCGATTTCTCTCTCGGTGATTCTTTTGATTATTACAATGGTAAGATTAACAATACAACAAGCGTTGCTTTCGAGGATTCTTCCGAATTTCGTGACGCTACATTCAAGCGTGAATTTAGTTATCATGGAATTGGAGCTACACTTGGATTGATATCGAGCGATCTTTCCAAATTATTCGGCGAAAGCGATTTCAAGGATTTCAGAATTGGTCTTTCTTTTTCTCCTCAAGTTAATCTTAGTTCAGATTCCACCAACACATTTACATCTTTAATCGGTGATTACGAGTTTAATTCCGGTGTTACCAAAACAAAACTCCCTTACAGATTAGGAATTGGCGCTTCATTCAAAGTAACTGACAATTATTTATTCGTATTAGATTATATGCATCAGCCAATGAGTGAACTTAGCTGGGGAGGTGTCAAAACTTCTCAGATGCAAGATATCTCAAAATATAGTTTTGGTGTAGAGTACCGACCTTCTTATAGTGCAACAGGTTTCTGGAAGCAAGTTATGCTACGTGGTGGTGCTATTTACGAAAGCACACCTTATATTTTTAACGGAACTTCAGTTAATCAGCTTTCAGTTTATGCCGGTCTTTCCCTGCCAATAGATTTTGAACGTGCGGGTTTTACAAACACAATTGATATCGGCTTTCAATATGGAAGAAGAGGTACTACCGATAACAAGCTGATTCAAGAAAACATTTATAAATTTTATGTAACAATAAATTTCGGAGAACTTTGGTTTATTCCTACTGAAAGATAGGATAACAAAGATTTTTTTTATGAAACTTCTCCGGCAATTTCTTACCTTGAACCCACAACAAAAAATAGATTTGTCATGCCCAACTACTTAGAAAAAGACCATGAAGTTCTAAAAGTTGCACAGTTAGAACTTCAGAGACAAGAATCACACCTAGAATTAATCGCATCAGAAAATTTCGTTTCGATGTCTGTACTTGCCGCTGCCGGCTCTGTATTAACAAATAAATATGCCGAAGGATATCCCGGAAAGCGTTATTACGGCGGCTGCGAATTTGTTGATTTGGCTGAAGATATTGCACGCGACAGATTGAAGAAATTATTTGGTGCCGAATATGTTAACGTTCAACCGCATAGCGGCTCTCAAGCTAATATGGCTGTGTATATGTCGCTTATCAAACCGGGCGATACTATTTTAGGCTTAAGCCTTGATCATGGCGGACATTTAACGCACGGTTCTCATGTAAACTTTAGCGGACAAATTTACCGTGCAGTTGGTTATTCACTTAATAAAGAAACCAAACTTTTAGATTAAAACATCGTTGAAGACTTAGCGAAAAAGGAAAAACCAAAACTCATAGTAATGGGCGCAAGCGCTTACTCCCGTGATTGGGATTACGCAAAATTCCGTGAGATTTCTGATAAAGTTGGCGCACTTTTAATGATGGATATGGCTCATCCCGCCGGATTAATTGCAAAAGGTTTGCTCAACAATCCGCTTCCATATTGCGATGTAGTTACATCAACTACTCATAAAACTCTTCGCGGTCCTCGCGGCGGAATTATATTAATGGGTAAGGATAGAGAAAATCCTTTCGGAATTAAAACGTTAAAAGGTGACCGTTTAAAACTTATGAGCGAACTTCTTGACGGAATGGTAATGCCGGGAATTCAAGGCGGACCGCTAATGCATATTATCATGGCAAAAGCCGTAGCGTTTGGCGAAGCGCTTTCTGATGATTTTGCAGAATACGCTAAGCAAATTATTAAGAACTCAAAAACTCTTTCTTCCGAAATGACTTCACTTGGTTATGATATAGTTTCCGGTGGGACTGACAACCACTTGATGCTTGTTGATTTAACGAACAGAGATTTGAGCGGTAAAAAAGTTGAGAACGCTCTCGGCGCGGCTGGAATTACTGTTAACAAAAACATGATACCGTTCGATACTAAGAGTCCATTTGTAACAAGCGGAATAAGAATTGGAACTCCGGCTGTTACAACTCGTGGAATGAAAGAAAGCGAAATGAAGCAGATTGCTTCTTTCATTGATAGAGCAATTAAAAATGTTGAAAATGAATCTGAGCTGGCTAACATTAAGAAAGAAGTTGCTCAGCTTTGTTCAAAATTTTCACTTTATCCGGAATTAGCATAACTAACTGTGAGCGACGAACAGAAACTTATAGATGAGAATGTCGAGGAAGAGAAAGAAATGACCTTCCTCGACCATCTCGAAGAACTGAGATGGAGAATTATCTACTCTCTTGGAGGAGTAGCAATTGGAACTATCATCGCATGGATATTTATTGATTTCTTTGTAGAACAAATTTTATTGCTTCCGGCAAAAACTTCCGCTCTTAAACTTCAAAGTATTCGTCCTTTCGGACAATTATTCCTTTACTTCCAAGTAGCTATAATTCTTGGATTGATTTTCAGTTTCCCAAACGTTGTTTATCAACTCTGGAAGTTTATAGGTCCCGCACTTAAGCAAAAAGAAAAAAAATATATCAAATGGATTGTAACCTTTACGACTTTTTGCTTTTTGTGTGGAATAGCTTTCGCTTATTATATAATGCTTCCGCTAACATTAAAGTTTGCCGCTCAGTTCGGCTCACCGACTATTGAAAATAATTTCTCTATTGATGAATATTTGTCAATTGTTCTAAGTGTATTACTTGGTGCCGGACTTGTTTTCGAACTTCCTATGCTTTCTTTTTTCCTTTCTTCAATAGGAATTCTAACTCCAAAACTGATGAGAAAATACCGCCGCCATTCGATTGTAGTAATCTTAGTGCTTGCGGCATTCTTAACACCGGGCACAGATCCGGTTTCGCAGTTGCTGTTAGCCATTCCTTTGGTAATATTATACGAAATAAGTATTTTCGTTTCGAAAATATTCCAGAAGAAGAGTGCCTAAAAGAAACATTTCCGAGATTTCTCATCTAATAGATGATGACTTAAAACGCTTCAACGAGCTATTTAAGCAATCCCTCAAATCTAAAGTCGCTTTAGTAGATTTAATAACCCGTTATATACTTAAACAAAAGGGGAAGAAAGTTCGTCCCTTGCTTGTTTTGCTATCAAGCAAAATTGCCGGTGGAGTTTCCGAGCGCAGTTACCGCGGTGCTATTCTTGTAGAGTTTCTTCACACAGCAACTTTGGTTCACGATGATGTAGTTGATAACGCCGAAACACGACGCAGTTTTCCATCCATCAATGCAGTTTGGAAAAATAAAGTTGCCGTTCTAATGGGTGATTATCTTCTTTCCAGAGGATTGATGCAAGCGGTGGATGGTTCTGATTTTGATTTCTTGAGGGTGATAACAAATACTGTTAAGCGTATGGCGGAAGGTGAGCTTTTGCAGACAAGCAAAACCCGCAAGCTTGATAACGATGAAGAAACTTACTTTAGAATTATTTCTGATAAGACGGCTTCGCTGCTTTCTACTTGCTGTGAAGTTGGTGCAAGAGCCGCAACAGACGATGATGAAAAGATTAAAGCCATGAGAGATTTTGGTGAGAATTTGGGCATAGCATTTCAAATACGTGATGATATTCTGGATTTTGTCGGCACAAGTTCGCTTCTAGGTAAACCGCTTGGGGGAGACATCAAAGAGAAGAAGATAACATTGCCTCTCATACATGCATTAAAAAATTCTTCAGCTGATGAGGCTAAACAAGTTATTAAAACTATGAAAGCCAGCGAGAAAAAAATTGATGTTAAGCTGGTAATCGAGTTTGTGAAAAGAAACGGGGGAATTGAATATGCTGACAAAGTAGCTAAAGAATACTCTGAAAAGGCTAAGCAAAATCTATCCATCTTTGAAGATTCTGAGTATAAATCTGCGTTGGAAGATTTAGCTGATTTTGTTGTGGAAAGAACCAAG